>JBDHDY010000292.1:0-4726 GCA_039591275.1 Gemmatimonadota bacterium
CCTTTTTCGTTATCTAACCTGCTGTGCTTCAACGGCTTAATCTGTTGGCGCGGCCACCGGCCGTCATAGGATAGTGCGCAGAAAGGCGGTCGGCGCCGACATCGGGTCCAGCCCCTCCGGTTTCCCGCTTCCCCAACTAATAATGAAAGGGGGCGGCGCCGTTCGCATAAGGGGACCTCCCTCCGCGCCCTTACCGGTCACTTGCCGCGTGCGGTACGGCGAGCCTATTTAGTGATCCGCTCGATGCCGGCGTTGAGAAGAAGCCCCACGACGACATCGTTGTGGGGCTCCTTGCATGCTAAAGACAACCTCAACGTGAGTGAACGTTTCGCTGTGGACGACGAGGGAGAGATGACACTCATTCTGAATGGAAAAGACCTGACCATCGAGCGTGTCACGCAAGTCGCCAGGAGGGGCGAGCCGGTCGAACTCGCTCCCGCTGCGCAAGAGGGGATCCAGAAGTGCCGCGCCATGCTCGAAAGAAAGCTTGCGGCTCGCGAGGTCATGTACGCCATCAACACAGGCATTGGCGAGTTTTCCGAGGTAATGCTGGCAGATGACGAGGTCAAGGAATACCAGCGGTACCTCATTTACAACCACGCAGCTGGGATCGGCGATCCGGCGCCCGAGGAACACGTGCGTGCTGCCATGGTCTCTCGCATCAACGTCCACGCCAAGGGCTGCTCTGGTCTCAGGCTCGAGGTCGTGGAACTCTTGGTGGAAATGCTGAACCGAGGCGTATGTCCCTACGTTTGTCAGAAAGGCTCTGTCGGCGCATCAGGCGACCTCGCGCCCATGTCCCAGATTGCCCTTGTGGCGATGGGAGAAGGCCAAGCATGGTACGAGGGAGAGCTTGTCTCGGGCCACGAAGCGCTAAGCCGGGCCGGACTCGAGCCCATTGTCCTTCGTGCCCGTGACGGGATTGCGGTGATCAACGGCTCGAACTTCTCTAACGGCATGAACGCACTGCAGCTGTACGACATCAACCGTTGGCTCAAGCAAGCGGAGATCGCTGCGGCAATGACGCTCGAGGCCCTGAACGCCAACATGAAGCCGTACGATTCCAGAGTGCACGAGGTTAGAGGATTCAAGGGTGCTGTTCGCAGCGCCGCTGCAATCATGAAATGCATGGAGGGAAGTGATCAGCTTGCGGGTGGAAAGAAGAGAGTACAGGATGCCTACTCGATGCGAAGTACCCCGCAGGTCATCGGTGCGGCTCACGATGCGGTGGCGTACGCTCGTAGTCAGGTAGAGATCGAGCTGAACGGTGTGGGTGACAACCCTATCTTCCTTGCGGATCAAGATACAGTTCTCACCGGAGCCAACTTCCAGGGGACGCCGGTCTCATTGCCGATGGATATGGTCGGTAACGCGGTGACCATGGTGTCGGTCCTTTCCGAGCGGCGCCTCAATCGCCTGCTGAACCCGGCCCTGTCACAGGGGCTCCCGGCGTTCCTGGCGCACAAGCCTGGATTCAACAGCGGTCATATGCTCAGCCAGTACACTGCCGACACGTTGATCGTCGAACAGCGCATGCTCGCGGCACCTGCCGCGTGCGCGTCCATTCCCGCCGCGGCGGATCAGGAAGATTTCGTGAGCATGGGGATGAATACGTCTCTCAAGAACGGTCAGATCCTCGAGAACGCGTACGGTGTTCTCGCCATCGAGTTCATCGCGGCGGCGCAAGCCCTCGATTTTCGCGGTCACAAGATGGGCAGGGGGGTTGCTGCCGCCCACGAAGTCGTGAGAAAGTACGTGGCGCACCTGGAAGAAGACCGGCCGCTCTATCCCGATCACACGACTCTTGCGGAGGTGGTTGAGTCCTGCGAAATCCTCCACGCGGTGGAGGCAGAGGTGGGTTCGCTCGAGTGAGCGATTCGACTGCTAGTAGCTTTCTTTCTTGACTAGCTCTTTGCGACGGAGGATCGAGAACAGCAATGCCACACCTGCCACGATGAGCAGCACCGGCGTGAGTGGCACCTGAATGGCGAGCAGCTCCCAAACACCGCCGATCACCAACAGCAGACCGATAGCCAACCAGATTCCCTCGAGCTTCAATTCGAACAACTTCCGGGCAAACTGCATGCACAGTGTGATGACGCCGACGCCCAGAAGCGTCACGCCGACGCCCAGAAGCGTCACGCCGACGCCCGTGTTGAACAGAAACGCGAGGCCAATCCAGATGAAGAACAAGCCCCTAGGAGGGCACAGGGGTTGTGAGGGGTACGGGAGCCAACACTTCAAACTGGACTTAGCTACTCGGAGTTGAGCTGTGTCTCGCTGTCACAATCGCGGCGGCAGCGGCGTTTACTTCATAGAGGTGACGTGGAGCCTGACCCGGCGATACCAGATCCCCATGAGGAACCGGCGGGTACCCTCTTGGAGAGTGACGGCGTGAGGGTTGCTTGCGTGGGTGGGGCGGATCTCACTGACTGCGAATCGAGAAGCGCGATGAATGATATCAGTCGAAGGGATTTCCTACGCACTACCGCTCTTGCGGCCGGTGGCGCCGCCGCCGCGGCATGCGGCAGGTCGGTGGAGCCGACTCCCGGGGAGCCGACTGCGCAGGTGGCGGCAATTCGGGGCAACGACCTTCATGCAATGACCGTCGATGCGCTTGACGCCGTGGGCGGCATGCAGAGCGTCGTCCACGAGGGCGAGACGGTCTTCATCAAGCCAAACATGGTGACGCTTCCGTGGTCGAAGGACAGCAACCGCTTTGTCATCGGGGAGTGCACCAAGCCGGAGATCATCACCACAGTCGCCGAGGAGTGCCTCAAGGCGGGCGCGTCTCAGGTAACCATTGGCGACGGCTCTCAGATGCCGGTGTTGGAGTGGGAGTACGCAACCACATTGGACGGCGCAACAAACCTCGTACAGGAAGCGGCACGGTTGAGCTCGCTGTACGAGGGTAACGTTGCGGTGGCATCACTCGAGACCGACTCGCCCGAGTGGGTTGAAGTTCCCTCTAGTACCTACCTCGGCACTATCGCAGTATCGAGTCTCGTGGCCCGGGCCGATCGGGTGATCTCCATTCCCGTGGCCAAGACGCACTCATGGGCGCAGCTCACGCTTGCACTAAAGAACTTCGTCGGGGTCACATCGCTCGAGCGCTACGGGATGTGGATGGAGGCGGGCTATTGGGACCGCGGGGGAGTACTCGACCACAGCAGTACGCGGTCGATTGCACAGATCTACCTGGATGTCGTCGCCGGGGTGAGGCCGGATCTCTCCGTAATCGATTTCTCCATCGGTGTGGAGGGTGACGGTCCGGGCGTGGGATCCAACTCCGGGCGTACGGTCGACGTGAGGGATCGGCTTGGATCCTGGCTGGTTCTTGCGAGCACCGACATCGTGGCGGCGGACGCCACGGCGGCGCGGATCATGAACCACAATGCATCCGCCGTCACGCAGCTTGGCATGGGGTACGAGATGGGGCTCGGGGAGATGCGTGAGAACTATATCGAGATTCTGGGTGAACGGCTCGACAACCTGCGGATGGATTGGCGGCCGGCGAGGCTGAGAAATCAGCTGGCGCATCGGCGAGGGCGGTAGGGCGGTAGGGCGGTAGGAAACACCGGGAAGCCAAAGGCATATCTTGGACATTGGCCCATGCCACATTACCTTACCGCCTTACCGCCTTACCGCCTTACCGCCTTACCGTCCTTCCGCCCTCTAGTACCGCCAGCTCGTCAGATCCGCCCCCGGTGGCGCGGCCGCCTTGATCCGCTGCAGAATCCTGGGAATGTACATCGTGTTGTAGCGCAAACGTGAGATGTGGTTCCCGTTGTGTTGGTCGCCGTTCCAACAGTGCTCTGCCCGATCGCCGTAGTCCACCTCGCCATCGTAGTAGGGGTTTGTCGTGCCCTCTAGAAACTCCTCCGTAAGATAGACGGCGTTGTTGAGGTAGTAGTTGTCCATATCGCCCACGTAGATGTGGACTTTGCCTTCGAGCTTGGGGCCTAGCGTTTCCCAATCTCGTTCCATGATGTAGCGCAGGTCGTAGTTTTCCCGCCAAAACTCAGCGACTTCGTGATCGATCTCCCCGGTCAACTTGTCCCAGATCGGCTTGGGATAGCCGTCGTCACCCATCGGTGAGTACACCGCCTGCCAAATATCCCACTGATCGCCCGAGCGGCCCTTGCTGCCGAGCACGAGTTCCAGGTGGTTGTAATCCTGGTTGGTGATGTCCACTCGCCCCAGCCAATTTCGGTGCCCGGGTCGCAGGATCTTCTTGAATTCGCTCTCGTAGTAATAGGCGTTGTCGTCGTCGTAGATGTTCACCGACGTGTATGCCCTGAAGTCAATGGGATCTGGGCACGCGGCGAATGTTCCGTTGTATTCGTCAGGGTAGAACACCTGCACGGCGAGCGCTTCCCAGCCTCCCGTCGACCCACCGTACAAGAAGCGGGCCCAACCCTCACCGATGCCGCGGAACTGCTCCTCGATATAGGGAATCAGCTCGTACGTGATGGCGTCGCCGTACGGCCCGATATTCTCCGAGTTCACCGCGTAGGAGTCGTCATAGTACGGGTTGGCATGTTGGACCTCTATGATCAACATCCGGGGGATGTTCGACCCCGTCCATTGTCTGTAGAAGTCGAACGCCTCTTGCTGCTGTATCCGGTTGTAACCGTGGACGTCGAAGCGCGCGCTGTAGTCGGGTTCGAGATCGGGATCGGGCGGCTCGGTGCGAAAACCGCCGAAGTCAGACGGGAAGTGACCG
>JBDHDY010000293.1:0-6683 GCA_039591275.1 Gemmatimonadota bacterium
GCGCCGATGGGAAACGGCGGATGCCTGGCGTCCGCCACGGCCACGTGTACCTCCGGAGCAACGCGGGCGAGCGTTTCCTGGAGCCGAGCGAGACGCTCGCGAGAACGATCGGATGCGAACACCACCGCATCGCGTGCCAGCACGGCCGACTTTCCCCCTGGTGCTGCGCACGCGTCCCAGACCCGCGAGCCGGATGGTGGAGCGGCGAATCGCAGGAGTTCCCGTTGTGCCGGTGCCTGGACAATGAAGCCGCCCTCAACAAATCCAGGAAGATCATACACCCGACCCCTGGGAAGAACCAAGCCGTTGCCCATTGGTGCGGCGGCGACGGGGATCTCAGCAGCTTCCAGCTCGGAACGAAGTCGGTCCGTGTCCCACATAATCGGTTGGATTACGAGAGGTGGTGGACGGTTGTTGTGGTGTAACAAGGCCTGCGTGCGGTCGGCTCCGAAGCGATCGAGCCAGCGAGTGATCAGCCAAGTGGGGTGAGAACTCTCCTCGGAGAGGTGCTCAATGGTGTCCTCTGCGCTCAACGTCCCAGCGGCTTCGGGGTCACCCTCACGGGACAGGCGCCGCAACACGGCATTGACCAGTGGTGCCATGTTTGGGCCGCAGGCGGACTTCGCCAGCTCTACCGCGCTTTGAACGGCCGCGTAATCGGGCACGCGATCGAGGCAGGTGATTTGATAAGTCCCGATGCGCAGGATGTCTCCCAGGTCGGGTTGCAGGCGCTTGCGTGGGTCAGAGAGCGCCGCTCGGATCCTGCGGTCTAACCTACTCCGCTCTCGCAGAACTCCAGCTGCTATTTCGTGCGCCAGTTTGCGGTCTGGCTCTGGGAGATGAAATACGATGTCGTCGAGCGCTCGATCGAACGTGGCCCCCCCTCGCACAGCTCGGAGGATCTCGAGGGCCGCTTCCCGCGGCTTGCTGCCGATTCCCACACTCAGTCGAGGAGCCCGGTTGTCGGACTCGACGGCACCGCGATTTCGCGGCGAGGCATCCGCCCCGCAAGATAGGCCAGGCGGCCAGCGTCGACCGCTAATCGCATAGCTCGCCCCATTGAGACCGGGTCCTGGGCGGCGGCGATCGCCGTGTTCATCAGGATTCCGTCTACACCCTGTTCCATCGTAACGCACGCATCCGAAGCGGTTCCGACCCCGGCGTCCACGATGACCGGCACCGTCAACCGGCGCTTGATGGTGCGAATGTGGATTGGGTTCAGGAGTCCGAGTCCGCTACCGATCGGCGAGGCAAGGGGCATAACTGCAGCACACCCGCTGTCCTCGAGACGCAGGGCAGTTACGAGATCCTCATTGGTGTACGCCATGACCTGAAAACCTTCCTTGGTCAACGTTGCTGCCGCCTCGAGAAGTCCCATAGTATCCGGGAGCAAGGTTTCCTGGTCGCCGATGACCTCCAGTTTGATGTATTCGTTGAAGCCGGCCTCCCGAGCGAGCCGGGCGTACCGGATCGCATCCTCGGCGGTGTAGCATCCGGCCGTGTTGGCGAGCAGAAAATGGCGGCTGGGGTCGAGATGGTGGAGCACGCCATCTTCCTTGGTCCGATCCAGATCCACGCGGCGAACGGCGACCGTTACGATTTCGGCGCCGGAGGCCTCGATTGCCCGCACCATTGTGTCATTGTCCTGGTATTTGCCGGTTCCGACCATCAGCCGCGACTTAAAAGACCGGCCGCCGATGGCGAGCTCCGCATCAGTTGGTGCGCTAAGCGCTGTGGGCATAGTCGAAATTCCCTTGGTGGGCCGTCTACCCGCCCCCGACAAAATGAACGAGCTCAACCCTATCGCCTTCCTGCAGGCACGTTCCGGCAAGCTCTGGCCGCCTCACGATGGCACGGTTGTGCTCCACGACGACCATCCGTGGGTCCAACTCGAGGATCCTGAGGAGGTCGTCCAGGGAGGAACCGGCTTCACAGCGTCGAGGTTCGCCGTTTACGAGAACGCTGATTGGCTCGTTCATGGTGATGGCTTACCTATCTGTCTTGAGTTATGCCGCCGATGGCAATCACCCGCGCCGGTTCTGCTTGTGTAATGGCCGCGGGCCCTAGGGCCGCTCGATCCGGGTGGGATCCCGTTCGCCAGATGGGCCCGAGAAAAACGTAGTCGGCGCCTCGCTCCGCTGCCGTTCGCGCCTCTTGCGGCGAGTGCACCGAGCGGCCGATCCACATGCGCTCGCCCACGAGTCTTCGAACCACGGGAATCGAGAGGCCGTCGGCGGGCAGGTGCACGCCGTCTACCTCGCTAGAGAGGCCCACATCCACTCGGTCGTTGACGAAGACGCTGGCTCTCTCACCTGATGGGTAGCCTGCAGCTGATTTGAGAAGCTCAGTCAGCTCGTAGAGAGACCGGCCCGCTAGGTGACGGGACCTGGCGTGCAGCGCGACACCCGGTCGTGCTAAAGCTCGTGCCCGTTCCGACAGATCGGTCCGTGCGGCGACATCGGGGTCTGTGACGGCGTGAAGTTTGGGAAGGGGCTTCCTCACTCGAAGATTTGACCGGCGTGTGCTCCCCGGCCCCGGAGCCATGCCACCGCGGCCATGCGCTGTCTCCCCGCCGGCTGGACGTCGAGAAACTGCAGCGCACCACTTCCGGCCGCCACCACGAAAGCCGGATCAGTCTCGACAATTTCCCCGGGCTGCGGGGGTGGTGAGGACGGTCTATCGGCGGGCGAAGGACCGAAGAGCTTCACTTCGTGGCCCTCGAGCACGGACCACGCCCCGGGCTTTGGATCCATCGCCCTTACCACACGGGCGATTCCTTCTGCCGGACGATCCCACCGGATTTGCGCGATCTCTCGTGTGACTTTTGGGGCGACGGTGGCTTCGTCGTGTTGCTGTAGCTGCGGCTCGGCCTTGCCGGCCTCCATCAAGGCCAGCGCTTCCACCAAGGCGAGTGCGCCCAGCTCGGCGAGACGCGCGGAGAGCTCGCCGTACGTTTCGTCCTCCGCTACCGGGGTCGGTACTTGGTGGATGATGGGCCCCGTGTCGAGCCCCGCCTCCATTTGCATGACGGTTACGCCGGTCTCCGTGAGCCCCTCCAACACAGCGTGCTGAATCGGAGCGGCTCCTCGCAGCTTGGGGAGCAGCGAAGCATGCACGTTCACCATGCCGAGCCGCGGTACTTCGAGCAGTTCGGGCTTCAGGATGTGCCCGTAGGCTACCACCACCGCGAGGTCCGGCTCGTAAGCACGCACTTGCTCGATGCACTCTGGATCGCTCGGTCGGTGGGGTTGCAGCACGGGAATGTCTTCCTCCACTGCGACTATTTTGACGGGAGGTGGAACAAGTGTTGATCGCGAGCGTCCGTGGGGCTTGTCGGGTTGCGTGACCACAGCGCTGATGTCGAACCCCTCTCCGACGAGAGCCCGGAGGGAGGGGACCGCGAACTCCGGAGTTCCAAAGAAGATGATGCGCATTTAGGGACTCGCAGGCGCCGGAGGGGACGGCTCGATCGTGAGGCCGGTTGCCCCCTTACGTGACTTTCGCCACTTCTTGAGCAGCATGCGGCGCTTGAGTGGGCTGAGGTGATCGATGAAGAGCACCCCGTTGAGGTGGTCTAATTCGTGTTGCACTGCACGGGCGGTGATGCCCGTTACCTCGTGCCGTTCGCGCGCGCCCTCGGTTGTCGTCGTTTCCACCACAATGCGTGCGGCGCGATCAACGTCTCCGAAGATCTCGGGGATGGAAAGGCATCCTTCCTCGGCGCGTTCCTTCCCGTCGCGCTCGAGGATCACCGGATTGATGAGAACGATGGCCTGGTCGTCTTCGGCTTCGACGACGGCGATCTGGCGCGCCACACCGACCTGGTTAGCGGCCAAACCGATACCCTTAGCTGCGTACATGGTGTCGAACAAATCGGTAACGAGTGTTCGGACCTCTTCGTCGATGCCGGAGACGTCTTTGGCGCGCTCCCTGAGAATCGGTGAACCAAGAACGTGGAGTCGCCGCGTCGCCATTACTATCGCTTCTCTTCGCCGCGAGTAATGACTTCGGCAACGCGGTCTCGCACGATGATGAATCGTGATTCCCCGCTCTTGATCGTCAGCCGATCATCTCGCAGTTCGGTGATCTTGCCGACGATCCCGCCGGCCGTGACTATGTCGTCTCCCCGGCGCAACTGCTTGAGTCGCTCTCGATGTTTCTTTTCCTGTTGCACCTTTGGGCGGATCATCAGAAAATAGATGATGGCCACGAACGCGAGCATTTGCAGCAGAAAAATGCTCATGCCGGGGCCGCGGGATTCTCCTTGCAGCACGAGCAACGTGAGTAGTTGTAGCGTCACCTATTCCCTCGCTGTGTTGTAGCGGGCGATCCAAGCTTTGTGCCACGCGTCGAATGTTCCGTCTAGGATATGTGCCCTAGCGTCTTCCGCCAGTTGAGTGAGAAAGCGCACGTTGTGAAGTGACAACAGCCGCAGCCCCAACAATTCTTCCGCCGCGAATAGGTGCCTCAGGTAAGCACGGCTGTAGAGAGTGCAGCTTTCACAATCGCAGTTCTCGTCGAGTGGCGCGGAGTCTGCTCTGTACGCGGCGTTCCGGATATTGATTGGGCCCTCGATCGTGAACGCAGTACCGTTGCGACCGTTCCGGGTCGGGGCGACGCAATCGAACAAGTCTACGCCGCGAGCGATGGCGTGGAGCATGTCCTCCGGGTAGCCGACTCCCATAAGATAACGTGGAACGTCGCGGGGGAGCGATGGTTCCAGTGCCTCCAGCACCCCATACGTCGTCTCTTTGCCCTCACCCACAGCGAGGCCCCCGATGGCGATTCCCGTCCACTCGCCCATCTCTGCGATCCGGCTGACGGCGATTCGCCGTAAGTCGTCGTACCGCGCTCCCTGAACGATCGGCCAGAGCGTCTGTTTTGCCGGGTCGCCTGCCGCCAGCCGTAGGTGTCGCGACCGACAACGCTCGAGCCACTGCGTAGTGCGATCCAACGCGTCGGCGGCGGTGGCATGGTCGGCTGTTCCCGGAACCACGTGGTCGAGGGCCATCGCGATGTCCGGGCCGAGTTCCCACTGGATCTCGACGGTGCGCTCGGGTGTGAGCGTGTGGATGCTGCCGTCTACGTGGGATCGGAACGTCACCGCTTCGTCCTCGACGCGGCGCAGATTCTCAAGCGAGAAGACCTGAAACCCTCCCGAGTCCGTGAGGATTGGACGATTCCAGGCCATGAACCTGTTGAGTCCTCCAAGAGCTCCCACGAGGTGTTCGCCTGGGCGCAGGTGCAGGTGATACGTGTTTCCCAAGACGATCTGTGCCCCAACGGCCTCCAGGTCCAACGGAGAAAGCGCGCGAACTGTTCCCTGGGTCCCGACCGGCATAAAGGTGGGAGTCTCAACGGTGCCGCGCGGAAGGGAAAGGGCCCCTGCCCGCACGGGACCGCAGGTTCCGTCCAAGCGGAACGCAAACGGCCTGCTCATGTGATGGCCATGGCGTCGCCGTAGCTGTACAGCCGGTATCGTGCCGCGACGGCCGCACGATAGGCGTTCATGACGTGCTCATAACCGCCAAACGCACACACCAACATCAGTAGCGTGGAACACGGAAGGTGGAAATTTGTGAGCACCGCATCGACGACCTGAAACCGGTAAGGGGGATGGATGAACAATTGCGTCCATCCCTCTGCGGCAGTGATCGTACCTTGCGCTCCTACCGTCTCGAGTACCCGCACCACCGTTGTGCCGACCGCCCACACCCTCCCGCGTGCCTCCGCTACTTCCTGCGCAGCGGCGTCGGAAATCTGAAACCACTCTGCGTGCATGACGTGTTGCTTCAGGTCGCTGGCAGCAACGGGTTTGAAGGTACCCGGCCCAATGTGGAGGACGATCTCCACCACTTGCACACCGCGATCCCTGATGGTTTGCATGACATCGGGAGTGAAGTGCAGGCCAGCGGTCGGAGCCGCAACGCTCCCCTCCTCCCGAGCGTAAACGGTCTGATACCGGTCGCGGTCGTCGGCGTCGGGTCGCCGCTGGATGTACGGCGGCAGTGGCACCGACCCGAAGCGGTCCATGAGCTCCGGCCAATCAAGCGATCCTGACAGGCGCACGCGTCGTACGCCGCCTCCGACGACGTCTACGACTTCGATGATCGCTTCGTCGCCGAACGCAATGGTCCGACCGGCCTTGAGTTTGCCTCCAGGGTGGACCATGGCCAACCAGCTGCCGTCTGGCTCGGGGTGAACGAGCAGGACCTCCGCCTCACGTCCGTTCTCCCGGCGACCGCGGAGACGCGCAGGAATCACCCGGCTTGCGTTGACCACGAGCACATCGCCGCTCCGGAGTAGTGCTGGAAAATCGCTGAACGCTCCGTGGGTGATCCGACCGGATGCACTATCGAGCAAGAGCAACCGGCTGCCGGTGCGATTGGGTAGCGGCCGCTGAGCTATCAACTCAGTGGGATAATCGTAAAGGAAGTCGTCAGTCGAGTATGGCAAGGCTGGCTTGGCGTGAGTTGTTAGCTGCTAGTTCTTAGTCACGAGCTTGGACGGTTAGGGGCTAATAGCTAACAACTAAAGGCTAATAACTAACAACTAACTGCTAACAACTGACAACTAACCCCCCTCAAAGATTGAGCCCTGTGTGCTCGTCGTCGGCGTGAACCCGAAATGGCGGTAGGCGGCCGGTGTCGCGGTTCTGCCTCGCGGCGTCCGGTCGAGGAACC
>JBDHDY010000294.1:0-4693 GCA_039591275.1 Gemmatimonadota bacterium
TCTTGTTCGGAGATGACCAAAGGTGGAAGCAGTCGTAGCACGTTTTTGCCGGCGGGCAGAGCCCACACCCCTCGATCGAGCAACGTGCGCAGGACGGGCATCACGCTCGTGCGCAGTTCCACGCCGATCATCAAGCCGCGTCCGCGGACCTCCCGCACGGAAGCAGCGCAGGACGTGAGGGACTCGCGCAATTCTGCTCCCAGTGTCGCGGCGCGCTCCGGGAGGGCCTCGCGCTCGAGCACGCGCATGCCCGCCACGCTGGCCGCGCAGGCGAGAGGCGCGCCACCGAACGTACTGCCATGCAGACCTGAATCGAACTGGCCCAGCTCCGATCGCCACACTGCTGCGCCCATGGGAATACCGCTGCCCAGCGCCTTGCCCAGCATGATCACGTCGGGTTCTGCTCCTGCGTGCGCGGAGGCGAACCAGCGGCCGGTCCGCCCAAAGCCCGTTTGTATCTCATCCACCATCAACAGCGCACCACGCTCACGGCAGATGTGTTGCACTCCGGCAATGAAATCCGCAGCGGCTTCGTGGACACCGCCTTCACCTTGAATGATCTCCAAAATCACACCGGCCGTTTTGTCGTTTACCGCCGAGTCGACAGCGTCCGCATCGTTCAAGTGCACGTGTGTGATGCCATCCAGGAGTGGTTCGAACGACGCGCGGTAGCGGCGTGCCGAAGTCACGCTCAGCGCTCCGAGCGTTCGGCCGTGAAAGCCACGGTGAAACGCGACGAAATTGGTCCGCTGGGTGCGGAACCGTGCAAATTTTATCGCAGCCTCGACCGCCTCGGTGCCAGAGTTGCATGGGAAGATCCGTGATAGTGTCCCGCGCTCAGTGGTATCGAAATGTGACGCTAATATGCGCGCAAGCATGCGATACCAGGCCGCACGCTGGTCGTTGTAGCCACTTTCGGTCATGGCCACAAGTTGCCCGGCTTGCTTGTGAATGGCCGCCACGACTTCGGGGTGACAGTGGCCGATATTGGCCCATCCGTGACCCGATGCGCAATCGATGTATTCGTTCCCGCGATCGTCCCACAGTGTCGCCGCCCGTCCACGGACGATGGTGACGGGACGCCGGGTGACGCCGCCCGACGTATGTTCCTCCTCCGTCTCGACAACGTCTGTCACGTGATCAGGAGTGACGTCAACCACTGATCACCGTTCCTTGTCCCGCCAATGCGCGCTCGACTGGATGGTCGATACGGCCGTCTCCGAGGATCACGCGCTGGACGCCCGCCGCGAGCGCTTCCGACGCCCCTAGGATCTTTTTCTTCATACGATCTTCTGCTACAGCCGTGAAATCATCTATTTGAGATGCCAGGATGTGCGTGATCAGGGTGTCTTCATTGGGAAACTCGGCCAAGAGTCCTGGTACGTTGGACAAGATGAGGAGAACCTCGGCGCCCAGTGCCGCCGCAGTCTTCGCCGCAGCCCGGTCTCCATCCACATTGATGGCTTCGCCATCGTAACTCGCGGCGGGCGGGCACAGGACGGGAAGCTGGTCGGCATCCAGCAGTGCACGCAACAGCTCGACGTTGACGCGCTCCACCTTGCCTGTGTAGTCGTCACGAAGCACGCGCTGCCGGCCGTCTTCCACGATGCGAATCGCGGCCTTGCGCGGACCCTCCCAAATCCGTCCATCCAGACCTGACAGCCCCACTGCGTTGACGCCACGCTGCTGCAGCCGTTCCACCAATCCCTTGTTCACCTTACCGCAGTACACCATCTCGAAGATCTCTAGCGTCTGGCGGTCGGTGCGGCGCGACGTATAGCCGCTCGGCGAGACTACAAACTCGGGGGGGTGACCCAATTGCTCTGCTACCTGATTGAGCGTGCCTGCGCCGCCGTGCACCACGACGAACTGCTTTCCACCCTTTGCCAGGCTTGCGAGATCTTCCACCACGTGGTCGAGGTCGATGTCGGTACCGCCGCCAATCTTGATCACCAACATGGTCTGTTGCCCGCGTTAGATGGGGTGGAGCCCTGGGAAGTCGAGGCCGGCAGCTTCGTCGAGTCCCATCATGATGTTCATGCACTGCACGGCGCTTCCTGCGGCTCCCTTCATGAGATTGTCGATAGCGGCGATGACGACAACACGGTTTGAGGCCGAGCGTTCATCGGCCGCAAAGCCTATGTCACAGTAGTTGCTGCCGGCGAGGAGTTTTGGATCGGGGTAACGGTGGATGCCCATCTTTCCGGAAACCAGCCGTATGAACGGCTCGTCCGTGTAGTGCTTGCGAAATAGTGTCCAGATGTCACGCTCGTTCATACGCTCTTTCAGGAAGCAGTGGGCGGTCACCAATGCCCCGCGTACCAGTTCCACGGACGTAACGGAAAACTCTAACTGGAAACCACTTCCGAGCGCTTGACGAATTTCGGCCTGGTGCCGGTGTCCGGTGGGTTTGAACGATCGTACGGAGCCGCTCCGCTCGGGATGATGGGAGCTGGCGGTGGCTCTTGCGCCGGCCTCGGAAGAGCCCACCTTGACGTCTGCCACCACCTGCTCCAACACACCCGCCTGGGCAAGAGGGGCCAGAGCGAGGGTGGTCACCGTGGCATTGCAGCCCACACCGGAGGCATACGAGGCCTTCGCCAGCTCGGAGCGGTGGCGCTCCGGGAGGCCATAGACGAATCGCGGGAGCCAGCCGGGGGCAGGATGGGGCTCATCGTACCAGTCGGCGTAATTCTCCGCGTCCTGCAAGCGGAAATCTGCTGAGCAATCAATGATGCGGTCCGCCTTGTCCGCGAAGGAGTCGATCGATGTTGCCGCGTCCCCGTGGGGCAGAGCCAAGAAGAGTACGTCCACCGGCTCGAGGGCGTTGGGATCAACGAACTTCAATGTCGTAGCCCCTCGCAGGTTGGGATGTGCCGAATGCACGAAGTGACCTGCCTGGCTCGCCGATGTCACCTGGTTAACCGCCACTTGTGGATGGAACAGCAGGAGCCGTAGGAGTTCGCCTCCGACGTAGCCGCTCCCTCCGACCACGGAGGCTTCGACGGCGTCACTCATCGGTTGGCCCGCGATCTAACAGGTGCCCGGTTGGACCCTGTTCCGCCACCTGCAAGACGTAATCGACGACACGGCCCGGGATGTCGACTCCAGTGACGTCGATGCTATTACGGAATTCCATGGTGTAATTCACTTCGTTGACCAGCAGCCGGCCGTCGGGTGCTTCCAACAGATCAACCGCCACGATGCCCCCGCCGACGGCGCCGGCGGCCGCTTGGGAGAGGCGATCAAGCTCCGGCGTGACCGGGCAGTTCTCCGTGCCTGCCCCGCGCGCCGTGTTGGTGATCCAGTGATCCGCATAGCGGTACACCGCGCAGACCGTCTCGTCGCCGATCACGAAAGAGCGAATGTCCCGGCCGGGTTTCGCGACATACTCTTGAATGTAGAAGATGGAGTGGTGGTAACTCCCGAGGATCTCCTTGTGCTCGAGCAGCGCTTCGGCGGCCTCGCGATCGTTTACCTTGGAAAGGAGCCGCCCCCACGACCCGACGGCGGGCTTCAACACGACCGGGTAGCCCAGCTCCTCGATGGCGGTGAGGGCCGACTCTGGCGTGAACGCAACACGACAGCGTGGGATCGGAACCGCACGATTTTGCAGCGCTGACGATGTCTCCAGCTTGTTCCCGCACACTTGCGCCACATCATAGCGATTGACGGTGGGCACACCGTGGTCGTTGAGCATCCGCAGGCCATAGAGCGCGCGCGAGTGGTTCACACAGCGCTCCAACACCACGTCGCCGGCCCAGACCGGCCGTCGCTCGACATCGAACACCACTTGCCGGTCGTCGACGGAATCGACCTCCACCCCCCGGCGGCTGAAGGCCTTCAGCAGCAGCTTTTCCTCGACGCGCACCCGTGAGAGGAGTATCGTGACTCGAGGATTACTCACCCCAGTCCTCCTCCTCTTCGGGGGCGGGGGCGAGCTTCCAGGGATCTGCTTCCACGGCCTCGAGGTCCATACCGCACTCGGCGCACTGCACGATCTCCCCAACGACGGCATCGTCGAGAAGTTGGACTTGAGCGCCGCATTCAGGACATTCGGCGGTCGGTGACAAAGTGTTACCTCCATTGCGGTGCGGGATATAGAAAAAGCCGATCCTAATTGGACCGGCGAGTTCACAAAGCTCGGATGTCGGGGAACGTGTACTCCGCCTACACTCCTAGCTCGCCGGCCCAGTGGGGCGGCGCTTGGACTTGAGGCCGGACTTCATCTCGTTCTGCACGCAGATACGATAACATCACTGTGATTTGTGTCAAGCACACGCGGGCGCCACACGCCGGCGTTGTGGACTGCTAGAGGCTCCCCTTCGCAGTGTGGAAGGCGCGCCTTTGGCCTCCGGCGCCAAATCTGCTGCTTCGGCCTCGCACCTCTTCTCGGCCTTAACTCCATAAAAGGTCGGCTGCCGGCTAGCGTTTGGTCGTTAACGCAAGATCTTGCTTGTCAACATCTTACATATTTGGAATAGGTGGAGGCCATCCCGGTACACACGACAATCCAGATAGGTGTTCTTCAATCTCATAGATGAACGACGCTCCAGCTGCAGATGTGTCGCTCAAGTGGGCGGTGAGCGCTTGACGCGACCGGGACCTCCGGATACATGAGTTAAAGGCCAACCCCTCATTGTTGGAGGCCCCCGATGCTGGAACAGCACTACCTGTCCTACCGGTCCCTCGC
>JBDHDY010000295.1:0-4665 GCA_039591275.1 Gemmatimonadota bacterium
CGCCACCCGATCAGCCGCGACCACTCCTCGGGCGTGGTGCGGAAGACGTGGAGTTGCGCCACGTCCTCCCAGGCCTTGGGGTAGGCATTCTTCTCGGGTTTGTCCGGCGTTGCACTCATAAGTCGACGAGTTTCAGTCGAGGGATTGCACGACGGCCTCGGGTTTGCGTGTGGGCCGCCGGGATGCGAGGTCGGGGAGTTGTAAGCCGAGTTCTGTTCATCCGCGCGACGGATGGATGGTCATCTATCTAGGGTGACGGTCGCCCGGCACCTCTTGCGGCCCACCCACGGCTCAGACGGTCCGGGCCGGACCTCGCCGCCTACTTGGCCTTGCTCCGACTGGGGGTTACCGTGCCACGACTGTTACCAGCCGCGCGGTGGGCTCTTACCCCACCTTTTCACCCTTGCCCGGGTTATCGGGCGGTTTGTTTTCTGTGGCCCTATCCGTCGCCTGTCGGCGCCCAGGTGTTACCTGGCAGTCTGCCCTACGGAGCTCGGACTTTCCTCGACTCGCGCGCTGCGAGCCGCGACCATCGCACTCCACCAACTCTCGCTCCCGCCTAAAGATAGTTGTTGCGGGCCGCCCACTCTAGAGCCTTTGGGTAGGCAAGTGCGCTGGCGCGTTGACAAGTGCTGTTCCACGCGTTGAGGAAGAGTTGAGACCCGGCAACAACATTCGGCCCGGGTCTTTGAATGGAAGGTTGCGTTGAAGGGTGTTGTTGCTGGACCGATTGTGGCGACGGTGCTGGACCCGCCTGACCGGCCCCGGCTAGAGGCCGCCTCCGATGGAAGCTTTGACGCGGTGCATTTGGAAACGGTGGCCGAGGCGATGCGGAGCGTGCGCGAGCGCCCGATCAGTGCCGTCTTGGTATGTCCGCAACGAATTCCCTGCGAGGAGCTTCCCAGCGTGGCAAAATTGGTCCGCGGGTATCCAGAAGTTCCCCTCGTGGCCGTCCTCTCCCGCCATGGACCCGATGCCAGCGAGCGGCTGCTGCAGTTAGGGGCCTTCGGCGTCCGCAACATGGTGGATTTGAACCAGCAAGATGGGTGGCAGCGGCTGCGTACGGTCGTTGCTCTCCAGGCGTCACCAACGGCGTGCCGGATCCTTGGGCAGATCCTCCCTTCGCTGAACAACGCGTCGCTCGGCGCCCGACGATTCTTCGATGCACTCGTTCGCGTAGCTCCCGAGACGCCTACCGTTCGTACGCTCACAAAGAGACTTGGTGTACCCGCGAGCACCTTCATGTCACGGTTCTTCCGTGCCGATCTCCCGTCACCCAAGCGCTACCTGGCCACCACCCGGTTGCTCCACGCCGCGACACTCTTTGAGGTGGCGGAGTTCTCCGTCGGGGACGTGGCATATCGGTTGGATTATTCGTCGCCGCAAAGCTTTGGCCGACATGTCAAAGCGTCCGTGGGTCTCACTGCTGGAGAGTTCAGGCGACGCTACACCTTTGACCACGCCATCGAGGATTACATATCGCGACTGATCCTGCCCTACCGGGCAGCCTTCGCCACTTTCCATCCACTCGAGAAATAGGGGTGGGGGACCTCGGACATCGGAAGCGAAAGGTTGCCCGAGGGCAGGATCAGTCGCCGTCGAGCTCCGGGGGGATAATGGCCTGGCTGCTCCTCCTGGCAGAGAAGCGGGAGGCACTTGCCTGCACCCGTTCGGCGAGATCGGCTAGCTGGCTGCTGATGGCGTTCAAATCACCGATTGTGCTCTGCTGAGCCGCCATCGCTGCGGCGGTTTGGTCGGCGCCCTCGGCGGACCGCGTGCTGATCGCTGCCACCTCATCCATTTTTTGCGCCAGCTGGGCCATCCGCTCAGCCTGGGCACGCGAGACGCCCGCTGTGTCCGCAACGAGCTCCGTGACCTGAGCTACGCCTGCGTGAATGTGCTCGAGCGCCGCCTGGGCCTCTGCGGCAACGATGCCCACGTCGCCAACCTTCTCTTCTCCGGACGCCATCGCACGGGCCACGGCTTCAATGCGCGCTTGCACGTCGCCAATTAGCTCATCCACTTCCCTCGCTGACTGGGCTGCTTCGGCTGCCAGCACCCTGACCTCGTCTGCCACAGCCGCAAATCCCTCGCTACCCCCCTTCGAGTGCGCGGCTTCGATGGCCGCGTTCAGCGCGAGGAGGTGGGTTTGTCTCGCGATCCGCGAAATTGCCTGTGCAAACTCGCCGATGCGTTCGGATCTTCGACTCAGCTCCTGAACGGTGACTGCAGTGGTGCGGACGTCCTCTCCGATGGCCAGGAGAGTTTCGCCGGCGCGCCCCACCCGCTCGCGTCCCAGGGTCGCAGCCTCGACGAGCTGCCGTGCGTCCAATTCGATCCGCGCCGCACGGTCGCTCAAGCTTTGAGCCTGTTGTGCTGCCTCCGTGCTCTCACGGCGTCCACCCTCTGCCAACTCTCGCTGTACCGACATCTCACGTGCCAGATCGCCTGCGGTGAGCGCAACAGACTCGGTTGAAGCCAGCACACCCTGCGCCGCCTGAGCAATGACTTCGGCGAGGATGGCAGCTTCGTCTGCCTCTTGCTGGTTGGTGGATACAGCGGATCCGAGCTGATCGAGCATCCGGTTGAAGGACCGCTCGAGATAGCCCAGCTCATCCCAGCGAAGCGCCTCGGCTCTCGCCTTCAGAGATCCTCTTTCCGCTTGCCCCATCAAGGCCCTGGCCGTACGGAGTCGGTTCATGAGATTGTCCCATTTCCGCCTCAATGCAACGGCCACCACGAAAAATGCGATCGCTTCCGCGTAGGCTAACTTGGGAAGCTCTCCGATCCCGTGAGGGGGGGTCGCGATAAGATATCCGTGCAAGATCAGAGCGACGATGAACGCCACGGCCGCAATGGCCGCGGAGAGATCTCCGGTAAGACGACGCCGATCCGACGTAGACGGGATGACGGCTAGAAAGAACAGTACGATAAGCCCCCCACTGCCCAAGAGCGCCACGAGCGCGCTCACCAGCAATATGTCGAACAGCATCAGGCCGTTTAGGGCGGCCACACGCTGCCGCCAACGACGTGCCGCCCACATTGCAATCATGTTTGCCATGACAGCGCTGCCAGCCGCATACACGATGACGCGACCCGAGAGGTCGGCCAGGCCGAATCTCGGCGCGACGCCAAGCAGGATGATCCCGAGTCCGATGGCCAACCAGCGAAGGATGATGCTGGACGAAATCAGCTCGGCCGCTCTGCGCTGCTGTTCCAGCAACGGAGCCGATCCTCCAGCGGCTCTCGCAGTCAACGGCTCCCCGGAGATCTCACTCGTAGTTCCGGGCGACGACGCGCGGTCCTCAGTCAATGGCACCGCCGTTCCGATGGACCTGCCGCCGACACCACGAGGCACCCCTCCGGGATCACCGACTGATCTTGCCGTCTGCTAGCATCGTTGGGTCCACCTGGTTTGGACAATGTGGCAGCTCCGACTGGCAAGTTGGATGGTTGGCCGCCCAAAGAAGATCCCAGGCCGCCACCGAAGTCAATCTTCACGAGACATGTCTCTTTAGACAAGCGTGCTCCGGTCGTGACACCGCTCGGCTGGGCATGTGAGGATCGCCCCGATGGAAACCCGGAGTGCCGGGTGGGCGTTTTCGAATCACTATGGGTGGGGGAGACTGGCAGCTTCCGCGGGCTGGCATGCGCCATGGGTGGAGAGGGAGTTGAGCTGTGGCCGGAGCCGTGATTGGGCTAGTCAGCTCGCTTGCCGATGAGAGCCTTGAAGGCACTCATCAAGCCCCGTTTCTCGTCCTTTCCGTCGTCATTATCCAATCCGCGGGCCAAGCCCTGAGCAAATTTCATAACGGAGGATGGTCTGTCATTCGGATCCCTGGCGAGGCCCTTCATGACTGCCGCCTCGAGCCCAGTAGGGAACCGGTGCCCCCTTCCCGCTCGATTCAGCGGAAGCGGATCGGCCGTGAGAAGCTGCTGGAACAGCTCCCGGGGCGATTTGCCGTCGTAGGGGTGATCGACGGTGAGCAGGTAGTACGTGATGGTTGCCAGGCTGTAGA
The DNA here is from genome assembly GCA_039591275.1 of Gemmatimonadota bacterium. Lineage (GTDB taxonomy): Bacteria > Gemmatimonadota > Gemmatimonadetes > Gemmatimonadales > GWC2-71-9 > JBDHDY01. The sequence continues at coordinate 4,020 of JBDHDY010000295.1, forward strand.
TGTCAGCCGGAATGCCCACCAGCTCACCGGAGAGTGTTTCGGGGGCGACATACTGCAGCGTGCCAACAAAGAACCCGGTGCGTGTCAGGCGTTGGGCGGGATCCATCTCCGCATCGCGCGCAATGCCAAAGTCCAGCAGCTTAGCGTTCTTGCTGTTGGCGTTGTACATGATGTTTTCGGGTTTGAGATCCCGGTGGATGATGCCGGCCTGATGGGCAGCGTTCAGCGCATCTGCAAGCTGCTCTATGATGTGGACTGCGAGCGGCGGAGCCAGCTTCCCAGTGTGGTGAACGAAGTCCGACAGCGGCTCGCCCGCTGCCCACTCGAGGGCCAAGTAGTAGAGTTCGTCTTCTTCGCCGTACTCGTACGTCTGAACAACGCTCTGGTGCTCAACCCGAGTTCCGTACCCGGCCTCGCGTAAAAAACGCTTGACCGCAGTAGGATCGGTACGGAGTCTCTGTTTGAGAATCTTCACGGCGCAGGTGCCGTGGTCCGGGTGTTCTGCCCGGTAGACGGTCGCCGTGCCCCCTTCGCCAATGCGCTCTAGGAGCCGGTAATTTGCAACGGTGCGTCCTGCGAGGTTCTCTTGGGCCATTTGAGTCCGCGAAAGTAATATCGGGACGGGAATATCGGCAAGTCGAAGCGT
>JBDHDY010000296.1:0-4663 GCA_039591275.1 Gemmatimonadota bacterium
GGATGGCGGCCAAGTTGATAGACGACAAGGAGGATCTCATCCACAAGGCGGTGGGATGGATGCTGCGAGAGATCGGCAAGCGTGATATGCGAGTTGAGGAGGGCTTCTTGAAGCAGCATTACCATCGTATGCCCCGAACGATGTTGCGATATGCTATCGAACGATTTCCCGAAAGAAAGCGACAGCGATATCTGAAAGGGAAGGTGTAGCGCGCGGCTGTAGGGCGGTACGGCGGTAGGGCGGTACCATAGTGGCAGTCGGTACGCTACGCTCCAGGGAATACGTCTCTCTGGTTGCGGGCCCTTGTCCGGGCTGATACTCTCCGCCTTTCAAGCAACAAACACTTCTATCGGCCCAGTCAACCGCGTGGAGGACAGTTCCATGTCGCGCTATATCCGCGTCCTCGCACTCCCGTTCGCCTGCCTGTTGCTCTTCGCCTGCTCGCCTGGGTCATTCGATCTGATTGTCAGGGGTGGGCGGGTGATCGACGGTACCGGCGGGCCCAGCTACGTAGCGGACATTGCAATCAGAGGCGGCGTCATCGAGCAGGTTGGAGATCTTTCGAATCAAGGCGCGCGCCGAGTCATCGATGCTGAGGGTTTGGTCGTAACGCCCGGATTCATCGACATGATGGGAGGGAGCACACTTCCGCTGTTACTCGACCCCGTAAGCGCTGAGAGCAAGCTTCGTCAGGGCATCACCACCATGATGGCTGGGGAGGGCGGATCGCTTGCGCCACAGAACGAGCGGACACGGGAGGATCTCCGCCGGGCCGGCGAAACCGGCCACACCTGGAGCACTTTTGACGAATACTTCCGCCTTCTGGAGGAGGAAGGGGTCGCACTCAACGTGATCCACAACGTGGGGGCGGCGCAGGTGCGACGCATCATTGTTGGCGACGAGGATCGAGATCCCACGCCGGAGCAGCTAGACCAGATGAAGGAGCTCGTGGCTGAGGCCATGGAGGATGGCGCGATTGGACTCTCCACTGCCCTCATCTACCCGCCAGGATCCTATGCCAAGACTGAGGAGATCATCGAATTGGCCAAAGTCGCTGCGCAACACGGCGGCGTCTACTTCACGCACATGCGCAACGAGAGCAACCAGGTCCTCGAGGCAATTGCGGAGGCCGTGCGCGTCAGTAGAGAAGGGGAGATCCCGACACACATCTATCACTTAAAGGCAGCGGGCCAGGAGAACTGGCCGCTCATGGCTGAGGCGCTCGGAATGATCGAAGCTGCTCGCAGTGAGGGGCTCGACGTCACGGCGGACATCTATCCGTACATCCGCAACGGCATCGGCTTGGGGTCTTTCATTCACCCACGCCACTATGCCCGCGGGGCGGAACCGTTTCTCGCAACCCTGGGTGACGCAGGTGTGCGCGGGCAGCTGCAAAGGGAGATCGAGACGACGTCAGATTGGGAAAACTGGTATCGCCATGTCGGTCGCGATTGGGACAACGTGCTGATCTCACGGGCGGGCTCTGACGTTGACCCGAACTTCGTTGGCCTCTCGGTAAAGCAGGTTGCGGACAGGCGGGGCGTCGACGCATGGCAAGCTTTCTTCGATCTCGTCGAGGCCGGCGGCGTGAGCGTGAACCCGAAGAGCATGAACGAGGAACAGAAACACGAGGCGATGCGGGCTTCGTTTGTCACGTTCGATAACGATGCTTCACCCACCAACCCAAGTGCCGTCGCCAGCTCTCACCCGCGAGCTTTCGGAGCCTTCCCACGCATTCTGGCCAAATACGTTCGGGATGAAAAAGTCATCAGCCTGGAAGAGGCGGTTCGCAAGCTTACCTCCCTTCCGGCAAGCATTCTGAAGCTCGAGCAACGGGGACGGATCAGTTCCGGCATGGCGGCGGATATCATCATGTTCGATCCCCAGACGATCCAAGATCGAGCTACATTCACCGACCCATTGTTATACTCTGAGGGGATCGACTATGTCGTAGTAGGCGGTGAACTCGTTGTGGACCAGGGAACAGCGACGAGTGCCAGGCCGGGAAAGGTTCTCCGCCGCGGGGGATGACGTCCGTGAAGAAGCCTTCACAGACTCGATAGCCCGATTCTTGCGTGCCATGGAGTATCGTGAAGGGGTGGCGGAGACTCGGATTACCGCCGCCACCCGCGGCAGGAAAGCCGCACCGACACAAACACTTCTGTAGGTTGCACATGACCGTGCCGACATTGCTCCCGACCGCCAGACACGCGATGGAAGCGTACGGCGGCGCGGAGCGCTGGCTCGAGTCGAAGGCCGTTGAAGTCTGTTTCTCAGCACGCGGCTGGGCCTTCCGCTTGAAGTGGCAGAAGCCGTACGTGCGCGCGCGCGCACGATTCGCCCTGTGGGAGCCCGTGGCCCAAATCACGACGAACGGCGGCAACACCGCCTTCCTCGAGGGACACGATGTCAGAATCGAGGACTCCTCCGGCACAGTAATCGCGTCGCGGTACAACGCGAGGAGGTTTTTCCCCTACGGCCGGCGTGCACTGTGGTGGGATCGGCTCGATCAAGCGTACTTCGCATCGTACGCTCTGTGGAACTATCTAACCCTTCCCGCTCTCCTGCTGTGGGAAGACATCGTGTGGACTGAGATCGCGGACGGCAAGCTTCAGGCGTGGTTCCCCTCTCAACTCCCGACGCATTGCGACGAGCAGCATTTTCATTTCGACGAGCGCACGGGCCTGTTACAACAACACCACTACACTGCCGAAGTGATCGGTGAGTGGGCGAGGGCGTGCAACGTAGTGTTAGAGCACGGGGACGTCGACGGAATTCCGTACGCCTCGCACCGCCGGATAACGCCCCGGAAGCCCAACGGCGAGCCGCGCAGCGGGCCGCTGCTCGTGGCGATCGAGATTCACGACTGGCGGCTTATCGGCAACAAAGAAGCTCCGCTGGCCGGTGCAGCGGAGCCTACGGCGCAAGAGGAGCAGGCAACTCGCCGCAGGGATCTTCCTCTTCCGGGGCGTAAGCGCGAACGGACGGAGCGGCACCCAGCAGGCCGCGGAGGGGATACATGATCGAATTGAACCTCACCGACAAGGTCCACAATTCGGTCATCACCAAAGTTCTCGATACCCTCCAGCGCACCCGGCCGGCCAATCAAACATAGGGGCTGACTGCTAACGGCCGCGCTCGCTGAACCACGGACAACACCTTGCTGCGCCCTCGCGCAGCTTGACATCTTCGTACACTCGAGACCCTTCGGTCGTGTTACGATCCGAACTCCTCAAGACAGGAGAAAAACGATGAGAGGTTGGGGAGCCGTCCGCCTAGGTACGGTAATTCTACTCGTCGTAGCACCCGGATTGATGAGCGCCCAGACAGCAGAGCAAGTACCTCATCCGAGAGATGTCCTCGGCTTCACACCGGGCGACGACTACCGAATCGCCGACTTCTCACAGATGCAGCAGTACTTTCGACAGCTCGACCGTGCATCCGACCGTGTACAGCTCACGAGCGCCGGGACTTCCACCGAGGGTAACGACATACTCGTCGCCGTCATCTCCTCTCCCCAGAATCTCGCTCGAGTGGATCACTACAAGGATATCGCTCGGAGACTCGCGTACGCGCGCGGCGTGTCCGATGAAGAGGCCAGGAGGCTCGCCAGCCAAGGCAAGGCGATAGTCTGGATCGACAACGGGCTACACGCCGCCGAGACAGCACACGCGCAACACGCTTTCCTGCTCGCTCACCGGGTAGCCACCGAGGAAACGGAAGAGATGCGTGAGATTCGAGATAACGCGATCCTCGTACTGCTGCCTTGCGTGAACCCTGAGGGCCTGGATCTCGTGGCTGATTGGTATCGCAAAACGGTCGGAACCCCTCATCAAGACAGTCCTATGCCGTGGCTGTTCAATACCTACGTGGGCTACGGTAACAACAGAGACTTCTTCATGCAGACGCAGGTAGAGACGCAGCTCATCAATCGGCTTCTCTACTTCGAGTGGCTCCCCCAAATCATGTACAACCAACATCAGGGGTTCTATCCGACGCGGATATTCGTTCCGCCATTTCCCGATCCCTTCAATCCGAACATCGACCCAGGAGTCATCCGGGGCATCGAGCTCATCGGCGCCGCCATGCAACACCGTTTCGAGCAAGAAGGCAAGGAAGGGGTGATCTCCCGCTACGGGTTTTCGTCGTGGTACAACGGCTCGCTTCGCACGACCACCTACTTCCACAACATGATCGGGATCCTGACGGAAACGACCCACGACTCGCCGTCCCCGTTCTATTATGACCCTGCCGCCTTCCCCGATGAGTTTGCGAACGGGTGGTCAACGCGGGAGCCATCGACGAATTACTCGAGACCATGGAAAGGCGACACGCTCCACTTTCGTGACGCCTTGGACTACATGTTGACCGGCTCGCTCGGCGTGCTGGATGCCGCCGCCAAGCACCGAGAGGACCTGCTCTACGGGGTTTACCAGATGGGCGCCCGCCAGATTGAGCTGGGGCGAACCGAACCGCCCGTTGCCTATGTTATTCCCCCCGCGCAGCACGACCCTCCCGTTGCGGCGAAGTTCATTGAGATCCTGATGAAGGGCGGTATCCAGGTTCATCGCGCAGACGCCTCCTTTACGGCCGATGGCCGAGACTTCCCCGCCGGAAGCTACGTCGTGCTGCTGGCACAACCCTTCCGACCTTTTGCCAAGGA
>JBDHDY010000297.1:0-4658 GCA_039591275.1 Gemmatimonadota bacterium
AGCCAGAGCCTTGGGATGTAGTCGTCCGGCACGCCGTCCCGGTGACCCCAGTGGGTGTGGGCGTCGATGATCCCCGGCATCACGTACATGCCCTCGGCGTCGATGACCCGGTCGCCGGATGCGCGGCCGCCTCCGCCGGCCAGATCCAGCGCGGTCGCACGACTCACGCTCGTGATGGTGTTGCCCTCGATCACGATGTCCATGGGACCGACCGGCGGCGAGCCCGTACCGTCGACCACCGTTGCTCCGCGGATTACGAGTCGCTCGTAGGGACCGGCCGCAAGCTCTTCTTGAGCAAGGGCCGCTACCGGCACGGCCAGCAGGCCGGCTATGAGGCCAGAAAGAACGAATGCCGCAGAGCCGCAGCGGGGTTTACATCTCGGACTGGTCAATCTGGGTTCCATGGAGGCCTCCTTCGGCCCTGGAGTGGCAAGAGATAATAAAGGAAAAGATCAGCTTGACCCCCGTCCTGCAATGTCCGGTAGCCGTCTTCTGACAAGGGCGGCAGTCTGGATCCGCCCCCGGCATGACGGTGACATGCGGCGGCAGGTCTGGGTCACCTGTTGCCATCCTCCCAACCCCCCGCCACATTCTCTCGGGGCCCTCGCGGAGGGCCCGACATTCGGAGGCGCTAGATAGACGCGTGCTCACGCAGCATTACCGAGTACGCCGTCGTCGTCTCGGGGGGATCTGAAGATGAGACCGGGTATCAAGTTCCTCGGCGATCAACTCGTCGAACAAATCGTCACGGAAGCCCGTGACCTGCTCCGCAAATTGGGTGTGGAAATTCATAACCCTGCAATCCTCTCCATGCTCTCGGATCACGGCGCGGACGTGCGCACCGATTCGAACCGTGTCTACCTCACGGCTGACATCATCGACAAGGCCTTGCACACCGTCCCTCACGGATTCCATCTCCACGATGCGCTCGGCCAGAAGACTTACGATCTGTCAGGCCATAACGTGCATTTCACTACCGGATCGGCCGCGATACACATCGTCGATCAGGACACTGTGCGCCCGGCGACTTCCGCGGATTACGTTCGGTACGCGAAACTCATCGCTCAGCTCGACAACGTAGCGTTCCAGAGTACGTCGCTCGTTCCGTGCGACGTGCATCACAACATCTCTGACAGCTACAGGCTGTATCTCAGCCTCATGCTGTGCCACAAGCCGGTCGTCACGGGCGCGTTCACCAGCGACGCTATCAACGTCATGAGGGACCTCCAAGTTGCCGTGCGGGGAACGAAGGAGGAACTTGCAGCGAAGCCCCTCACAGTCTTCTCCTGCTGCCCCACGGCCCCTCTCAAGTGGAGCGACGTGACGTCCCAGAACCTCGTCGATTGCGCGGAGTACGCCATCCCGGTGGAGTACGTTTCGATGCCGCTCTCGGGGTTCGTGGCTCCAGTCACGCTCGTCGGGACGCTGGTGCAACACACAGCCGAAACGCTGAGCGGCATCGTCATCAGCCAGCTTGCCAGACCCGGTACGCCGGCCCTCTATGGAGGGTCTCCGGCCGTGTTTGACATTCGCTATGAGACCACCCCGATGGGGGCTGTCGAAACAATGATGATCGACTGCGCCTATAATGAAATCGGCAAGTATCTGGGCGTGCCCACGCAGGCATACATGGGGCTTAGCGACGCCAAGTTGCTGGACGCGCAGGCCGGTCTCGAATCGTCGATGGGTGCGACCCTCGCCGCACTCGCCGGTATCAACAGCATAACCGGCCCTGGGATGCTCGATTTCGAGAGTTGCTTCAGCCTAGAGAAGTTGGTTTTGGACAATGAGATTTGCGGGATGGTCTTGCGACTCGTTGAGGGGATCGAGCCGCGAGAAGACTTTCCCGCCGTGCCGCGGTTTGAAGAACTACTACAGGAAGAGCATCTGCTGATCTCCGACCATACGCGTCGTTTTCTGCGGGATGAGCACTACTTCCCAGGAACCGCCATCGATCGGGCCAATCGTTCCAGATGGCGGGAAGAAGGCAGCCTGACCCTCGGCGAGCGAACACACCGCGAGGTCGAGCAGATCGTGGCCAAGCACACCCCGTCATCTTTGTCCGACGACACCAAGACCGAGTTGACGCGACTCATGACCGCCGAAGCGCAGCGGTACGGCATGGATGCACTTCCTCACCAGAGCATGGCACAGTGATCCTGGAGTTCTCGTCCGCCGACGTGTCTCCGGACAGAAGCGCCGTGTTCGAGAACCTCGGCATTCCACATGGGGCGACGGTTCCCGAGCACATAGAAGGCCTCTGCGACACGGCTGGCGAGATGCTGGAAGAGACGGTCGCTCCTGTAGGTGTGCTAGCTGACATCTCCATACCCGATTTTGAGGTGGTGTACGGTGGTGAAGGGCGGAATGAACCGAGTACCCCCGTCGCTGACATCTTCAATCGGGCTGACCACCTGGGGCTTTTTGCCGTCACGCTCGGCGAGCAAACGAGCCAGACAATCGGCGAATGTTTCGAAGCGAATGATTTTGCACTCGCTTGCGTCTTGGATGCGACTGCATCGGCGGCCGCAGACAAAATGGCCGAGTTGGCAGAACGTCGCTTTGACGAGACCTTGCGTACTGCCGGATGGACAACGCCCGATGGGGCAGCCCTACGGTACAGCCCAGGATATTGCGGCTGGGATGTCACCGGACAGAAGAAACTCTTTGAATACCTGCAGCCGGAGCAGATCGGCTTGACGTTGACAGACAGCTGCCTCATGCAGCCGCTCAAATCCGTCTCCGGCGTCGTCATCGCGGGTCCCAGACAGATCCACAAGTTTCCGCTTTCGTACCCGTTCTGCAGTTGGTGCGAAACACGCAGCTGCCGGGCAAGACTGCACGGATTGCGTACGGGATGAGGCGGCCGGAGAGTCGACATGAATATCCTGGCTGAGATCACAAACGCCATCATCAGCGGTGACCACGAGAAGGTTGACAAGCTCACCCGCCAGGGGATCGCGGAGGGCATTCCACCCAAGCCGATACTGGATGACGGGCTCCTCGCCGGTATGAGCGTCGTCGGCGAGAGGTTCAAGAAACACGAGATTTTTCTGCCCGACGTCCTCCTGGCAGCCAAGGCCATGTACGCCGGAATGGACCAATTAAGGCCACTTCTGATCACCGAGGGAATCCCCTCGATCGGCAAGATCGTGATGGGGTCGGTGCGTGGCGACCTACACGACATCGGGAAGAACTTGGTAGCCATCATGCTCAGAGGTGCGGGGTTTGAGGTCATCGACCTGGGCCACGATGTGGCGCCGGAGAAGATGGTGGAAACAGCCAAGGAGCAGCAGGTACCGCTCATCGGCATGTCAGCCCTGCTCACAACGACGATGCCGGTGATGGGCCAGGTCGTGGAGTTGCTGAAGGAGGAAAAGCTCCACAGCGACATCAAAACCGTCGTCGGCGGTGCTCCGGTGACCGAAGCGTTTGCTCGCGAGATCGGTGCCGACGCCTACGGGTTCGACGCCGCGAACGCCGTGGACGTCGTGAAGAGTCTAGTGGGCCGGCGCTGAGATGAAATCCTTCCGCGAGCGCCTGGCAGCCGGGGATCTCCTCGTGGCCGACGGCGCGCTTGGAACCATGCTGTTCGAAAGAGGGCTCGAACCGGGCCAACCACCCGAGTCCGTCACCCTTTCACGTCGCACGGTGTTGGAGGAGATCGCCCAGCTCTATCTGGATGCCGGCGCGGACATCATCGAGACAAACACATTCGGTGCTTCCCCGCTGAGGCTTGCGCTATCCGGACTGGGCGCCGACGCGGAAGCAATCAACCGCGAGGCAGTGCTTGCGGTTAGCAAGGTTGCCGATGAACGCGCCTATGTCGCCGGATCTTGCGGACCGAGCGGTGCGCTGCTCAAGCCACATGGCGACACCGATCCCACAGATGTGTACAACAGCTTCCGGACACAGATGGAGTTTCTCATCGCGGCAGGTGTCGACTGCGTGTGTGTTGAAACCATGATCGACCTCGAGGAGGCGAAGTTGGCCGTGCTGGCAGCCAAGGACGTTTCGCCGGCAACGCCCGTTACAGCCACGATGACGTTCGACCCGACCCCCCGGGGCTTCTACACAATCATGGGAGTTAGCGTCGCCGCGGCTGCCGCGGGGCTCCAGGAGGTCGGTGCCGACGCCGTCGGCTCGAACTGCGGCAACGGCATCGAGAACATGATCGCGATCGCCAAGGAGTTCCGCAGCTCGAGCGATCTACCCCTCATCATCCAGGCTAATGCCGGATTGCCGCAGACCAAGGGCGGCAAGATCGTCTACGACGAAGCTCCTGAGTTCATGGCTCAGAGGGCGAGGGAGCTGGTCGCCGCCGGCGTGTCTATCATCGGAGGGTGCTGCGGCACCACACCAGACCACATCAGCGCCCTCCGCGCAATGGTGGACGGCGTATCCACACCCGCCTCGTAGACCGCAACACCGCAGCTCCACAAGAAAGGTCCTAAGAGCGTGGAACTGAGCGGCCTCGACTGGTTCGTCATCGTCGGATATCTGGCCATCGCGTTCTCGATCGGACTCGCGTTTCGCAAGCGCGCGGGTCGCAACATCACCGAGTACTTTCTCTCCGGTCGTTCGCTTCCCTGGTGGATCGCCGGCACTTCGATGGTCGCCACAACCTTCGCCGCCGATACACCGCTCGCCGTGACCGG
>JBDHDY010000298.1:0-4994 GCA_039591275.1 Gemmatimonadota bacterium
GATGGCAGCGGCAAGGCTGACGAGGCACAGCAAGCCAGCCCCGATGAAGCGATGCCACCCGAGCAGTACGAACACCCCGCCCACGAGAATCATGACCCCTGCTACAGTGGTAGCCGGCTTCGCAGCCGGCACACCTTTCGACGCCACATAGGCAGACGTGTTATTCAGCTTCATCAAGTGGTTCATGCCTCTCATGATGAAGTACCCACCAAACAACGCGCGCCCCACGACATGCATAGCGGTCCTGAATCCCTCCGCCATCACAAAGTCCATGGCCTTCCTCCAGGAAGTCTTATGAAGACTGAGAGAGAACACTGCGAGAATGGCTTGCCAAGGCTCACGCCGCAAGGGACTGCCAGCGAAAAGGGCGGCAGCTCACGCTGCCGCCCCGGCAATTAGTCTCCGCGCCCGCGTCCATCAGTACCAATCGTCTCGCCATCTCCGGTCGAACCAACCCTCGGGCTCCGGAACAGTGGCGGAGATCGTGATGCGGCTCAGATCCCGCATGATCTCCATGCTAACCTCCTCACCCGGCTCATACGACCGCAAGATGCGCAATGCTCGCGACGGGCTCCGAGGCTCACGGCTGTCTATGCTCAGGATGACATCTCCCACTTCGAGATCCAAGAATTCTTCGGGCGCACGAACGACCAGGAGGCCCTCCTCGGTCCCGAAATACCTCCCCAAGCCTTCATTCAAACTCACCAACTCGATCTCGGACCACGTATCGGAGAGCACAGATATGACTGCGCTGCGCCGGCCTCCATCTGCAAAGACATTGACCCGCGGAAGTACGGGCACCTCTGGAGCATCGCCCCAGAAGACAAATTCGTTCTCGTCGATCTTGCGCAGCACCGCCGTTGTATTTCGCGTTTGGTCGTCGCGGCGATACTCGATGGCGACGGTATCTCCGATCTCCAACTCACCTACGAGATCGACCAGCTTCCTGGCCGGTTCGGATTCATCGGGTGCTGCCGGTGGATATCTACCGACCAACGACTCCCCGTCGAACTGGGTAATCATGTCACCAGCCTCGAGACCAGCTTCGTCGGCCGGGCCGTCCGGGGTCACCGATTGGATGAGCGCGCCAGAGTGGTCGGTTTCATCGTCGGCCGCTGTCCTGACCACCACCCCGAGTCGAGCGCGGTTTCGGGGAAACGTGAGGACTCTGAACGGTTCCATGGGACCCCGGAAGCCGACTGAAAACCGCCGAGGCCGCAACTCGTCCTGGATCTCCTCGATCTCCTGCCGCAGCTCCCGCAATCGTTCCTCGAGTTCCCGACGGCGCTCACGAACATCTTCTTGCGCTTCCACTGGGACAGCCCATACGCCGACCGCCGCCAGAAACGCCATCGACAAAAGCAGCTTCTTTGCTCTCATGCTCACCAACTCCTCAAGCGCGTAGCCATGCTCTTCCGTCAGAAACCCATATAAGTGGATCGGGAGGCATGGACGTTCAGCAAGGCATCGACCAAATCGAGGCGCTCGCTCCACAAAACGATCAGCTCTTGCCGCGGCAGGCTGAGACTCCGGGCCCGCGCGAGCCGAGCATCGACGAGGACTATCTCATCCTCCAAAGCCGCAACGGCGCCCGCCATGCGCCCGCTGAGCACACGGGTCTCTGGTTGGAAGGATCGCAACACATTCTCCAACCGCTGAGTCTCTTGCATCAGCACCACGAGGTTGTCGGGCTGGTCGGCTGCCGGCGTCACCAAACCACCCACCCCGACGGCCAGCGCGATCGAGGCTGCCGCTGCCACCGATATCCAAGCGCCGAGCTTGCGTCGCTGACGCGCGCGGATGGCAAGTACCTGCTCCCGCACCATCGGCCAGCGGTCGCGAGGAGGACTCAGGCTTGGGAGGGCTTTGAGTGCCGCAGCACGTTGGTGCAGCCGCTCGAGCTCCTCACGGCACTGGTCGCATTCATCGAGGTGTCGCCTGGCACCGGCGGATCCCTCACCGTCACGCACCGCCAGCAGGTCTTCCATCGTCAGGTGGATCAACATCTCGGCTCCTCACCCAGCCATCGGCGCAACCGCACGTGGGCCCGGGACAGCTGAGACTTGGAAAAACTCACACTCTTGCCCATCACTTCTGCGATGTCCTCGTGTGTATAGCCCTCCACATCGTGGAGCCACACGACGGCTCGGGCGGCATCAGACAGCCTCGCCATGGCTGCCTCCAGATCCATACTGAGTCCAACGTCAGGCTCTCCTTCGCTCGGCGCGCTGTCCTCGTAGAATTCGTCCGTCTGCCGGTATTTGGCGCGCCGGATCTTCATCAGCGCCTTACTGGCTGCGATGCGCTTGATCCAGGCTGTCAGGCTCCCGGGTCCGGTGCCACGAAACGCCCGCATGCTGCGGCAGACCTCCAGAAACGTCTCCTGCAGCACGTCCTCCGCGTCCTCCGAGGTCCGGCATATACGCCGGGCGGTCGCATACACCGCGCCCTCGTAAGCGCGATAGACCCTCTCCAAGGCATTGATATCACCGGACTTAGCCCGTTGGATGGCGATATCGTCGACCGCAGCAGTCATCGTCTCTGCCATGCTGGAAGTATAGATGCCTCGGGGAGGTGGAGGGTCGCGGGAGTGGGAAGCGGGGCTTGGGACTTCGGGCTTGGGGCCTAGGCCCTGCCGCTCCGCCCCGCCCTGGGCGGACAGCCGGTCGGGCGGACAGGCGGACCGTCCCTTCCCCACCACCACCGTTGCGGGGATGGAATTGCTGACCGCCGGCCCGCCTGACCGCCCGGTGGGGGGTGGGGAGGCGGGGCTAGGGCCGGAGATGCTTGTACAGCAGGCGAATCATGCGATACGCCGCCGGATACTCGTCCACCGAGAAGCCCACCGTGGTGGGCCCGACGCGACGGACTCCCGGAATGCCCTCTGCAACATCCGCCGAGACGCTGGTTGCGTATTGCAGCTCAACGTCAAAGGGCGGCTGGATGGCCGCCGGCCTGTGACTGCCCCCGAGGGCCTCTACCACGCCCCGACGGATGGCCGCGGTCGCCGAGTCCGGTGACAGGCTGCGGACCGCTCGGTTCCAGATACCGGTCTTGACGACAACTCCCGTGACGTCAGGGGTCACCTCGCGCATCTGCGCCACGGCCAGGCTGTCGCCGCTGATGAACGCTACGGGCACCCCATACCACGCCGCAAAGAGAGCGTTGATGCCCCCCTCGCCTAGGGAAACGCCGTTCACTGTGAGATCCTTTACGCGCCCGGATCCGGTGTGCGCCGCAAAGCCACCCAGGCTCCCAGCCTTGCCGTGAAACCCCACAAACAGCACCGCGGCGAACGAATTATCCAAGCCCTGCATCATGCCGTATGGCTTGAGATCGCCGCGGATGAGAGTCACGCGCGGATCGAGTTGATCCTGTAACAGGTTGGTGTGCGATCCGTGTGCGTCGTTGACGAGGACGCGAGACGCGCCCGCAGCGAACGCGCCCTCAATGGCGGCATTGACCTCCGCCGTCATCAAACGCCGTCCGAGGGGATCGTCCGTTGCGCTCAGCGCAGCTACACCTTCCATGTCGGCGGAGATGTACACTGCAAGTGGGCGCTCTTGGGCTGTTAGGCCCGCAGTCGTCAATACGAAGGTGGTCAATAATGGAAGCTTTGCGTTCATGAGGTCTTTCTCCCCCGCCCCCCCCTCCCCGCCGGGCGGGCCGGCGGGCTGGCGGGCCGGCGGACAGTGCCACCCCTCTCCCCTCCGCGGTGGTGGGGAAGGGACAGTCCGCCTGTCCGCCCGACCGTCTGACCGCCTGGCAGGGTGTGGAGCGGGGTGCTTATTCCGTTAGCCCCCGTTGCTTCGCAGGAACTCGTAGAGCGCGCCCGCCTCGTCGTCGGAAATGTTCTGGTTGGCCATGGGCGTCATATACTCGTTGAAGAGTTCACGCGCCGTCTCATCGGCCTGCAACATCGAGTCGGGCTTCGTGATCATCGCAAGTATCCAGCCCTCTTCTCGGCGTTGGCTGACTCCTTGGAGATCGGGCCCTACCAATCGCCCACCTCCAATGGAGTGACACGCATTGCATCCCCGACTCTGGAAGATCTGCTCTCCCTGTGCAGCGAGCTCGGCATCGACGTCGCCTGGTGGTACCGGAGCAGTTCCTTCGGGGCTCACGGCCGGGGCCGCCTCGGTTTCGGTTGCCGGTTCGCCGTCCGAATCCCCCCCGCAGCCGACAGCCAGTACCAACCCCAATACGACGACGATTCCACGAAAGCGTTGTTCAAACATGTGCACCGTACTCCTGATCTCGACTAATACTCAACGGTTTTCCCTACAGCGTGTGAGCCATTACACATAGCAGTGGTGACTTGACGAAGCAATATGCTAGGCACGGGAAGATGCTTATCGGCACACCTACCGGTGCACGGACGCAGAATCCCGACCCCGATCGGTGCAAAAATACGAGGGGTGTGCAGTCTGCGGGTGCCGGCGTCTAGCCGACGAGATTGACGAGCCGACCTGGCACGTAGATGGTCTTTTGCGGCGTCGCACCGCCCAGGTGCTTCTGTACGGCTTCGTGCTGCAGGGCGCGCTCTATGGCATCCTGTTCGGCGATGTCACGGTCGACTGTCAGACGAGCTCGCACTCGCCCGTTCACTTGGACGACGAGTTCGATTTCCTCCTCGCGCGCGAGCCTCCTCGCGCGCGAGCATTTCATCGTACACCGGCCACGATGCGTCGAAGACGCTGCCGGAGCGACCCAGACGTTCCCAGCACTCCTCGGCGATGTGCGGTGCCAGGGGAGCAAGCAGGACGATGAGGGGCTCGAGGGAGTGCGCCGGCACGGTTTCACTTCGGCGCAGGACATTCACATACTCCATCAAGGCCGCGATGGCGGTGTTGTACCGCAGTTCCTCCATGTCCTGTGTCACTTTGCGAATCGTCTGGTGCAGTTTGCGGCTGATGACCGAAGGCATCGTCTTCTCCGTCGAGCGATCAGCCGCATCAACAACGGCCCAGACCTTGTCGAGGAAGCGTCGGATA
>JBDHDY010000299.1:0-4626 GCA_039591275.1 Gemmatimonadota bacterium
CGCTGGCAGCCGGCGGTGTGGGGTGGTGCAGGGTCTCACTCGTATCTCAGCGCCCGCATCGGATCTACCCGCGTAGCCCGCACGGCGGGAATGTAGGTGGCAAGCAATGCCACGCCGATCAACAACATGGGCAGTGCCACGAACGTGACCAGATTGCCGGTGCCGACGCCGAAGAGAAACCCCGCCATGAGCCGCGAGGCGCCGAAGGAAGCGGCGAGACCAATACCGACGCCAACGAAGGCCAAGGTGGCTCCCTGACGGAGCACGAGGCGTAACACGTTACGTCGCGATGCTCCCAACGCCGCACGGACGCCAAACTCGTGCATGCGTTGGCCGACTGCGTACGAGATCACCCCGTAAATACCGCCGGACGCAAGGATGATGGCGCCGCTGGCGAGAATGACAAGCAGACCCGCGATCCCGCGGAACGGTCCCATGGCTTCGTCCAGCACCTGGTCCATGGTCCGAACGCCGCTCACCGGCAGGCTGCGATCGACCTTCCAGATCTCCTGCCGCAGTGTTGACGCGAAATCGTCCGGCGCGCTGGCCGTCCGCGCGACGAAAAAGACTCCGCGAAAGGGTTCCTGGTAGAGGCTCGCAAAGATCTGAGGACCTCGTTCTTGATAGAGACCTCCGCCGATCACGTCCTCGACAACGCCCACGACGGTGGCCGTGATCCGCTCCTCATCTTCGTCAGGCTCGAGAACGATCGTCTTCCCCACGACGTCTTCACCGGGCCAGAATCGCTCTGCCATAGTGGCGTTGATGATGACCACCCGTGGCGCGGACTCGTCGTCCCGCGTGGTGAAGTCTCGGCCGGCGAGCAGCGTTGTCCCCATGGCCCGCAACAGGCCGGGCGTTATGTGGTAGGAACCCGCGGCAATCGGCTCTCCAGTCTGTGAAGCTTCGTGTCCCGGAATGCTGAACCCGCGTCCGTGACTCTCGAAGTTGAACGGCAGTGGCGCCATCGCCCCGGTCGCGACCACGCCCGGTGCACTCTCGAGGTTTTGCGTGACCTCCCGATAAAAGGCCCAGAGACTTGCATCATCCTCGTAGGCGGAGCGTGACAGCAAGATGCGCGACGTCAGAACCTGATCCGGCACGAACCCGGTGTCGAGCCGCTGCATCGCTCGGACGGCATTGATGAGCAATGAGGCGCCGGCCAGCAGCACGAGGGCGCCGGCCAGCTGCGCCACCACGAGCGCATTGCTCATCCTCCGGCCCTTTGCACCGCCCGAGGACGTACGCCCGCCCTCTTTCAAGGCATCGGTGAGATCGGTCTTGGTGGTGCGGAGAGCCGGAATAAGTCCGAAGAACAGGGTGGTGGCGAGTGAGATCAGGACGGCAAACGTCAACGTTGCGCCGTCCACCTCGACACGGCCCGAGCGCCACAGATCGTCCGGAACGACGGCCGCAATCGGCCCAACGGCGACTACGGCGATCGCAATCCCCGTAATGCCGGCGAGCGTAGCCAGCACAGAGCTCTCTGTGAGGAGTTGTCGCACAATGCGCATTCGTCCAGCGCCCAGCGCGGAGCGAAGGGCGATCTCCCGGCCGCGGCTCGTTCCCTTGGCGAGCATGAGGTTCGCCACGTTTACGCAGCCAATGAGGAGGATGAGTCCCACCGCCAGCGCGATCGCCAGCAATGCGGCGCGAATGATGTCGAAGAGGAAGATCAATCCTTCGCGTAGTGTGACGATGTTGACGCCGATCCGGTCATTGGTTTCGGGATATTCCGCCTCGAGGCGCCCGGCAATCGTGGCAAGCTCGGTTTGTGCCGTCTCGATGTTTTCCCCGGCGGCAAGGCGGCCCACTCCCATCAAGGCTCGCCGGTCACGGCCCTGGCCCGCGGGATCCAGCACGATGGGCTTCCACATCCTCACACCGGGGTAGGGGAAGGTGAACTCCCCAGACATCACGCCTATCACCGTCTGTGCGATGTTGCTCAGTCGGACCGTCTTGCCCACGATGTCGGGATCGGCGCCGAAGTTCGAGCGCCACACCCGATCGCTCAACACCACAACATTTTCGTTTCCCCGAACGGCGTCGTCCGGAGTGATGCCGCGGCCCATCGCTGCCTGGACTCCCAGAATGTCAAACATGTCTCCAGTGACGTAACCGACGGTTAGCCCGATGGGCTCCTCGCCACCGCTCAGGTTGGCGCCGCCGTAGGTGTAGGCACCCAGCTGCGCGAAGGCCGTTGACTCGCCTTTCAGATCGGTGAAGTCCGCGTGCGAGAAGCGGCCGATATTCCATCCAAACCCCTCCATCGCCCGATTCGTGGCAAAAATATGGACGAGGCGCGACGGATCCTCGAAAGGCATCGGCTTGAAGAGAAACGGATTCAACACGCTGAAGATCGCAGTGTTCGCACCAATGCCCATCGCGAGGGTGAGCACCACCATCGCTGCGAAACCTGGTTGTTTCCAGATCGTGCGGACGGCGTGGCGAAGATCCTGCAAGAATCCCTGTAACATGGTAGGTCGTTTCCTCGGTTTGTCCGCCTTCATCTTCCGGTTCCACGAGCGTCCCAACTTCCGAGCGAGGCTTGGCTTGATGGAGCGGAGAGCCTGCTTCCAATACCACAGGTCTGCACGCCAGCGACCGCGGCTCGGGCGGATCAAGATCGTGTACTCCTCGTTCAGGTCCCCCGTCGCGGCGTGTCCCTCGGAGGTCGGTAGGCAGAGATTGAGAAGCAACTCCGGAAGCCGGGGAGCCGTACAGTCCGAAGCGTCGGGAGGCCTTGGGGGAGGGTGCTGAGCGCGCGACATAGCTGGATACCTACCGCCCGACGTCGGGCCTGGTCTCGAGGCCCTCCCACATGCTGCTCACCACCTCCCGAGAGCGGTGCAGCGCCTCCTCACCGGCCTGCTCGATCTGGAAGTAACGCCGGGCCCGGCCGCGGCGAACGGCGTCCGGGTCGGCGAGCCGTGAAGAGACGTATCCTTTCCTCTCGAGGCGATCGAGGGTCGAATACACCGCCCCGATGGAGACGGAGCGTCCAGACCGCTCTTCGATCTCACGTCGGACGGTCATGCCGTAGGCCCCCTCGCCAACCTGAACCAAGGCCAGTAGGACGATCTCCTCGAACGCGCCGAGATAGCTGCTTCTGGTCATGGCCAACCCCTCCGTATTTCTACACTGTAGAAATACGTGATTGGGCGGAAAAGAGTTTCAGCCCACTCGGCTGAGCCGTCGGTGTCTTGGCCGGTCCGCACGGGTTATCATTTTCCCGCCTTTGGCCTTGATTTGGGAACGAATCCAATGCGATCCACCGTTTCGGTGCTGCTTTGCCTGGCGCTCACTGGCTGTGAGATCCGGGACATCTCAGAGTCTTGGGGTGCACCAGACCCACTGCGGAGCACGGTCTTGGCGGACGGGCACCCGCTCATTGTCTGGGAGAAGCGCCCAGACCGCCCCCGGAGTGCCATCTTGCTGGTGCACGGCCGAACCTGGAGCGGCCTGCCGGATTTTGATCTGGCGGTCCCGGGAGAGCGGCTCTCTCTCATGGATGCTTTGGTGGCCCGTGGCTTTATCGCCTACGCCGTGGATCTGCGGGGATATGGCGAAACGCCGAGGGATTCCACGGGGTGGGCGACGCCTGACCGGGCGGCAGAGGACGTGGCCGCCGTGCTCCAGTGGATCTCCGACAACTCCGGGCTGCTCCAACCCCCAGTGCTGCTCGGTTGGTCGCTGGGGGCGATGGTCTCGCAACTCACGGCTCAGCGGCACCCGGACCTCCTCTCGGCTCTTGTGCTCTACGGATATCCCTACGATCCCACCCAGGGCGTGTCGGCTGTGCCGGACAACGCCCAACCGCTCCGGCGTCCCAACACGGCGGAAGCCGCTGCAGAGGACTTTATAACAGAGGGGGCGATCTCGGAGCGTGCGGTCCGGGCGTACGTCGCGGCAGCTCTGGCGGCGGATCCCATTCGGGTGGATTGGCGGCGGCTGCACGAGTTCGCCGCACTAGACCCCGGCCAGGTAATGGTCCCCACGCTGCTCGTTCACGGCGAGTTCGATCCTTACTCCGACCCGCGCGTGCACTCCGAGCTCTTCGCCGCGCTCGGCCACTCCAGCCGGCAATGGATCGTTATCGCCGGTGGGGGTCACGCGGTCCATCTCGAGCGCCCGCAGCGGCTTCTGCACGCACTCATGGGTTTCGTCCAGTTTCCACGGTAGCTTCGTACGAACGGCCCAAAAGAGAACGAACATGCCGGAGATCCTGCATCAGCTACGCATCAAAGCCTCCCCGGAGCGAGTCTACCGAGCGGTAACCGAGCAGGACGGCCTGGTGAGCTGGTGGACCGCTGATACCAAAGCTGAGCCCAGGGCCGGAAGCGTCGCCGAATTTGGCTTCAACAAGCGCTCAACAGTGTTCCGGATGAAGATCACCAGGTTGGATCGTCCGCGGCTGGTGCAGTGGACGTGCTTGGGAGAACATCAGGAATGGGAAGCCACCAGGATCAGCTTTGAGCTGACCCCGGAGGGCGAGGCGACGGTATTGCTCTTTCAGCACCTCGGCTGGCTCTCCACGGAGGGAATCCTGCCGATGTGCAGCTTCGATTGGGCAAGCTATCTCATGAGCCTGCGCGACTACGTCGAAACGGGTGTGGGGAGGCCGCA
>JBDHDY010000300.1:0-4603 GCA_039591275.1 Gemmatimonadota bacterium
CCGGTCTGAAACGGGTTCCCATCCTCGCCCGGCTCCCACGCTCCCGTCGCCGACACGTACGGCATGATCTCCACTCTCCGCGGTGGGTTGATCCCCTCGATGCCAACCAACTCGCCGAACAGGGAGACGAAGCCGGATTGGTCCTTCGGGGGAAGACGCCAGAACTGCTCTTCGTTCCGCCGGTTGAGCATGCGATACACCTGGAGTCCGAAGGTGTATCTGGGAGCTGCCGAAAACCGGAGCTGACTGAACGGAATCCTGAATTCGGCCGTCCATCCTTCCGCGTCGCGGGAGGTCGCCACATCCCACACGGCATCCCACGAGGTGTCCCGCGAGTTGTCGTCGTAGTAGTAGACGTCCCGCTTCACCCCGGCCGCGCTGACGAGAAACGCAAACGCAGTGCGCCGGTCGTGATACGAGTCGAACGCCACGCCAACCCAATCGGAGGGCGACTCTTCGTCCCGCCTGGTGAGTTGCGCCGAGATTTGATCTGCCTGGGAGTCGAACGCGCGGATGCTGACATAGACGGCCGCGTCGGTGTAGATGATCCGGAATTCCGTGCGCTCGGTGCCCGGCTCTCCCTCATCGGGGTCGCGTTGGGTGAAGTCGGATCTGGCAACCGCGGCGGCCCATGCTTCTTCATCGATCCGGCCGTCGATCTCCGGTGGGGCCGGAGCTGCCAGTGTCGCAAAGGCCGGGGGTGACGCCGCCACGGACGTCCCGGTGGAGTGATCGGTCTGGGCGGCTGCGTTTGTGGAGGAGACGGCGAGCAACACAAGCAGGAACCAACCTCCTGCCCCGGGACTGCCGAGGGAAAGCGGCCCTTTTCTCCTTGTGACCTGTGACGGCGGGTCTGTCATGATAGGTGTCCCCGCGGCACGCTCGCGTGCGCATTTTTCCCTACGCCGCTTCAGGAACCGCAGTTTCACTATGTAGGATGCCCAAGGCATGGGAAAAGTTCCGCTGCCCAGGCCTTCAGATCCTGCGGCCGGTGCCGCCCGGTCGCGCCCTCTCCACAGCCGTGGGCTGTTCTGCCATGTGCCCGAGGGGCCCAACTGCCTCCACGGTGGTCACTTACCTTCTGGGGGGCACATATTTTCCGATTCGGTTTGCCGGGTTCGGCGAGCGCCGTATCCGCCTCAGGTCCTCCGTCTCCAGCCGTTGTTTCCTCGATCTGCGTCCGGAAAGAAGTGCTCGGGATCGATCTCCACCTGCGTCACCGCCGAGCCCGAAGGGATCATTAGCTCCGCTGTGCGCGCCCCGCTCAACCAGGTCTCCACAGCAATTTCACGACGCAGCACTTCCCCGCTCTCGAGTGTGATGGCCAGCCGCGCGGGCATTGGAACGTTACCCAGGTCCTCCACCACGATCCTCGTCCCGTCCACGGTGGATGAGACACTGGCGATCGCTTGATCTAGCAGCCACGTCTCGTAATACCAGCTCCGCCAGAACCAATCGAGGTCTAGGCCGGCTTCTCTCTCGATGGCGTTGAAGAAGTCCCACGGCTTCGGGTTGTGGTACGCCCAGGTAACGATGTAACTCCGATAGGCTCGCAAGAACGTCTCCTCGCCAAGCAACCCGCGGAGGGCGACCAACAACGAGGCAGGTTTCGAGTAACCTGCAATGCCCCGAGCCATGCCGTCATAATGAAAATCGGTCCAGCGCATCATCTCGCCCTCGCGTTCGGCTCTGGCGATGCTCAGGTAGCTCTGCTGATCGGGCAAGTCATGGTTATAACCGGGAAAGAATTCCTTGCGCGCCTGATTTTCGTTGAACGATGTGGTGCCCTCGTCCATCCAGGCGTGACGCCGCTCATCCACGTTGACGACCATGGGTACCCACATATGCGCGAACTCATGGGCTGTGACGTAGTACAGCGCGCTGTCGCTGGATCGGTTGTAGTCCCCGATCAAGGTCATCATCGGAAATTCCATCCCTCCACCGATGATGTCGGCTCCCTCGACGCCGCTCATGTGGGGCCACGGATACGAGAATCCCGTGAACCGGGAGAGGAAGTCGATGGAGTGCTGTGCGTACCGGGCGGCCTGTTGCCACTTGGGCGCGGTTGCTCTATAGATGGCATCTACACGCGAATAATCGGTGTCGCCATCCCCGTTGCGATCGCCCACTGGTGTGCGGGCGGCGTCCCACAGCGATTGGCTCGTGGCGCTGAATGCAACGTCCCGCACGCTGTCACTGTGAAATCGCCATGTGAGTGAGCCGTTCTCCCCGGGCCGCGTGGCGCTGCCTGCGGCGAGGTCTTGCGCCGTGATCACGGGTACCACCGCGTCACTGGCCTCGGCTTGGGCCAACCGTTCGACGATGGTTTGAGGAAGCACCTCTTCGCGGTTCTGCAAGGCACCAGTCGCCATGATGAGCCAACCGGGAGGGGCAGTCACGGAGAGATCGTAGTTCCCAAACCCGACGTAGAACTCGGAGGCGCCCAGATACGGGTCGAGGTGCCACCCGACCACGTCATCGTACACCGCCATCTGAGGGTACCAGTACGCGACAAAAAAGAAGTTGTCGCGGCTCCAGCCCATGCGACCCATGCCGCTCTGGGGCACCGTGAATGCCCAGTCGATCTCGAGATCCAATGAGTCATTCGGGTGAAGCGCCGTGGGGAGCGATACGCTCAACGTCGTTCCCTGAACTCGATAACCCGGTCCGTGGCTGAGCGTGAGCCCCCGAGCCCTCACCCTGCGGAGCTCGACGCCACCGGTGACCTCCACTGGCCGATTCCGCATCGCACCCTCAGCGTGGACATTCTGGTGAAGATGCACATAGACGGGATTCAACGAGTCCGGAGAGTGATTGAAATATGTAATTCGTACGGTCCCCTCTACCCTCTTTTCCTGGGGATTGAGCCGCGCGTCGATCTGGTAGTCAGCCCACTGCTGCCAATAGTTGGGCCCCGGTTCGCCGGTGGCGGTGCGGGTACCCCTCTCGATGGCGCGCTGGAAGTCGACCGGTGGAACGACGGAATAGGGGATAGGCCTCCGGTCGGTTGTCGACCCGCTCTGCGCCATCACCTGGGTGGGTCCGGTGAGAAAGGCGAGGAAGCCGGCGAGGACCGCCACCGTGGAACGAACGCGCTGCATGGGAATCCCTTTCCTTATTATGTAATGCGGGACGGTAAACGATCGAGTTCGACCTTGGAAGATAGCCACGGTGCACCCGCTGTCAGGTGAGGGTACTGCTTGGGGGCAGGAGAGGCAGGAGGGGCCGTGGCGATCTGCGATCCGCGATTGGCGATCTGCGATTGGCGATTGGATTAGGAGCTTGGCAGCCGGTAGCTGGTAGCCGGCAGCGGGAGGGGTGGAAGGGCAGGAGGGGCAGAAGGGGCAGCAGGAGCGTTGGGGACTTATCCCCTGCCAACTCCCGTTAGCTGGCTATCTTTCTCGCGACGCCATCGTAGGAGGCCGCTTGCCACTTACCGTCGACACCGGGTTCGTCCGCGACGTGCTCACCCGCCTGGTCTCCATCAATTCCGTCAACCCTAGTCTCGATCCCGGGAGCCCGGGAGAGGCCGAGATCGCCGGTTATATCGGTGGATTACTGGGGGACATGGGGCTCTCGGTGCAGATGCTCGAACCCGAGTCGGGGCGTGTCAGTGTGGTAGGGACCCTGCGAGGCGGGGGAAAGGGCCGGGCGTTGATGCTGAACGCCCACGTGGACACAGTGGGGGTCGAGGGTATGGAGCGTCCTTTCTCGGCGGCGATCAGTAACGGCCGGCTATATGGCCGAGGCGCGTACGATATGAAGGGCGCGATGGCGGCCTGTATCGGGGCGGTTAAGGTGCTCGTGGACGCCGGGGTCAAGCTCGCCGGAGATCTGGTGGTGGCGGGCGTGGCCGATGAGGAGTACGCGAGTATCGGGACAGCGGATGTGATCCGCCACGTTCCGGTCGACGGCGCCATCGTAACCGAGCCCACCCAACTCGATGTCTGCCTCGCACACAAAGGGTTCGTGTGGCTCAAGGTTTGCACCATTGGGAAGGCGGCTCATGGAAGCCGATTTGAGCAGGGTATCGACGCCAACATGCGCATGGGTCGCGTGTTGTCGCAGCTCGAGCAACTCGAGGTGAAGCTGCGAACCGGCCCGAAGCACCCGCTGGTTGGTCCGCCATCTCTGCACGCTGCGCTCCTCGAGGGTGGGTCCGGCCTTTCCACCTACGCCGCGCGCTCGGAACTTCAAATCGAACGCCGCACGATTCCCGGCGAGACCCAAGCCCAGGTGGAGCAGGAGATTCAGGAGATCCTCGACCGGCTGGCGGCGGCAGATGATTCGTTCGAGGCGACGCTCGAAACGTCAGTCGTGCGCGAGCCGTTCGAGGTCACGCCGGACGCTGCGATCGTCCAGGCGGTGGGCGATGCCGCTTGCAGGGTTGTGGGAGAGCGTCCCTTGATCGGGGATACGCCCTGGATGGACTCCGCGCTACTTCAGGCGGCCGGAGTTGAAACCGTGGTCATCGGTCCCGCGGGGGCCGGAGCCCATTCCGCGGAGGAGTGGGTGGATCTCGATTCCGTCTTCGACCTGGCGGCGATCTTGGCGGAGGCGGCGGTGATATACTGTGGGGAGAAGTGAGAAGTGAGAAGTGAGA
>JBDHDY010000300.1:4610-5046 GCA_039591275.1 Gemmatimonadota bacterium
GAGAAGTGAGAAGTGAGAAGTGAGAGGTGAGAGGGTGTGTGGATTCAAC
The DNA here is from genome assembly GCA_039591275.1 of Gemmatimonadota bacterium. Taxonomy (GTDB): domain Bacteria; phylum Gemmatimonadota; class Gemmatimonadetes; order Gemmatimonadales; family GWC2-71-9; genus JBDHDY01. The sequence goes on from JBDHDY010000300.1 coordinate 4,660, forward strand.
ATACAATAGCTGATCGCTGGCAGCCGGCCGCTGGCCGCCGGCGGGGATGGAAAAGGGGAAGGGTATGAACATCATCGTGCTCGGCGGCGGCCGCGTTGGGACTGCGGTTGCGCTCGACCTCGAGAAGGATGGAAAGTTCGGCGTCACTGTGGTTGATCAATCGGAGAGGATCCTCGAGAAGTTCCACGAACATCACGGCATCGCAACGATCCAGGTCCATCTCGACGATCCTCGGAAGGTGAGGCGAGTCGTACGAAGGTGTGATTTGGTGATCGGAGCTCTTCCCGGAGCGATGGGCTTTGCCACGCTGGAAGCTGTGATCGCCGAGGGTAAGAACATCGTCGATATCTCGTTCTGCCCGGAGGATCCTTTTCTGCTGGATGGTGC
>JBDHDY010000301.1:0-4554 GCA_039591275.1 Gemmatimonadota bacterium
AGACTCGATCCGGTAGCGATCTGCCAGGGCCGATTTGATACGGTCGAAGACTTCCTGCACGGTAACGGCCTCCGTGCGAGCCAGTGGGTACATGATAGGGATTGGGGCGGGCAGCGGCCAGAGGAGAGGGGGCTGGGCACGCTTGTCCGGCGGCAGCGTCTGGCAGCGGCTATATTGGAAGTGAATGATCCGTTCTTCCAAACCGCTCGACGAGCTGAACAAACGGTACCAGCAGGAGGCTCTGCAGGGGCTCACGTACGCGCAGGCCTTGGAGCGGTTTGCGGCACTCTGGGCCGAGGCTCGGGCACTGGGTGCGTCGGGGCGGGTCGATTGGGAGACCGATCTCGAACCTGACCTGGCGGTGGCCCGCGCGGTGAATGGACTCCCCCCGGCCTCCTGATTTCTCGAATTTCATCGCAAAGCTGTCTCGCGAACTTCGGTTGCGGGAGCTTCCGTTCATGCTCATCGGGGGCCAAGCAGTCTTACTTCACGGTCGCCCGCGCCTCACCGAGGATATCGACATCACTCTTGGCGTCGATCCGAGCCGCCTCTCCGCGGTGCGCGAAGCATGCGCCGCACTTGGGCTGGCGCCTCTGCCCGAGAGGGTCGAGGAGTTCGTGCGCGACACCTTCGTCCTGCCGGTGCATGACGACACCACGGGTATCCGCGTGGATTTCATCTTCTCGACCACGCCTTACGAACGGCAGGCTATCGAGCGTGCGGTGATTGTGAAACTTGCTGGTGAGGCGGTGCCGTTTGCCTCGGCAGAGGATCTCGTGATTCACAAACTGTTTGCTGGGAGGGCGCGCGATCTCGAGGACGTCACGACGGTGATCCAGCGCCAACGGACAGAGATCGACTGGACCTATCTCGCAAAGTGGGCTCGAGAGTTTGCCTCGGTTCCAGGACGCGAGAGCATGCCAGAACAAGTCTCACGACTTCGTCGGGAACAAGGGGAAACAAGCTGATCCACGCAGATCCCAGCCGCAGATCTCACAGAAACGCCCTGATTAGCGCAGATCCCAGCCCCACCGCACGTATGCGGGTCATTGATAGCCCTGCCAGGTGCATGAAAAAAACGGGCAGATGACCGCAAGTCGGATTCCGTAATCGGAACGATCAGCGTCCATCTGCCAGTTTCTGTGTAATCTGTGGCCACTAAATGTCGGTTTTTCAACGACTTCCGAGCGTCGATGCCAGACTTTAGAAACAGCAATGACGGGGTTTGCTGGCAGGAACGGCAACACAAACGGCAACTCTCGACGGTCTGGTCCTGGTCCAGAAAGCAGCGTCTTAAGCAGGGACTCTGTAGTCTAAGGGACACGCCTGAAGAGCGCTCCAGATCGATATCAGATCACGACAGAATGTCACCATCCCCGGGTACTCCGTTATGGTCTAACGCGCTTCCCATTCGCCACCAGGCTCACGATTAAGAACAGGAACCAGCTCAGATACGGGAAAACGTAGCATTCACGTGGTTTTGTGGGTATCGCTGTCGTATCCGAGCGTCATGTGATCGGCCGGAAGCTATACGAAACTCACAACAAAGCTCACAACACGACGAGTGACTCTGATATCAGTAGTCCTCATTCCCTCGCCCGCTGTAACACCAATCCGAACCGAGAAAAGTTCAACATCTGCGCCAAGGCGAACGCTTCCTCCAGCGATAGCACAAACGCTCCGGGGTGTCGGTCGGTCCACACCTGACCCGCCTCGTGCGACACCAAGAAGTGGACAAAGCGGCAAAAGCTTTCGGTGGTTTCTGCCGCAGTCTCCTCGATACGTAGTGCGGACGGCGACAGAAACGAGACGACCGTCTTCATGGGGTCCACCGCCTCGATGCCATCGGGGGCGACCCGGAGTTGCACAGGCAATCTCGTCTCGGGACAGGTCGACTCGACCTGAGCAGTCCTGTCGAGCAGTTCCGGAATGAAGAGTGCATCCCACGCACACCACGTGTAGAGCTCCCGACCGTCCACAATGAACCTGTGCGCCGTCGGAGTGATGGCCAACCCGCCAAATCCGACGATTCTGTTCTGGTCATCGTAGAATGCCAAGCAGGCAAGCTCGTTGCTGTCAAGTGCAGCAGCGACATCGTACGTCGGAATTCGCAACGCTGACGCAAGTTGCTCGCGGCCGACTGGCATGCCTCTAGCCAGCTCGCGGTAGAGACCGAGGGCAACAAGCTGCTCACGTTCCGTGAGTTCGAGATCCGCGGCTTCGAGGCGAGCGAAGATCTGTTTGAGATCATGCATATTTGCGCCTACCTGCTTTTCTGATCGACTGTCACACAGATCTGATTGGGCGTGCTGGCGCGCAGGTAGTGCCCGCTCGGACCGGCTTCATCATCTCCCGTCTGCACTGCGGTTAGAGGGTGACTGTGCGCCGTCCCAGGAGGTTCAACCGGGTGCTGCGCACCGTCGCAGGTTCGACCACCCGTCCGTCACTGAAGCGGAAGCGAAGTGCATCACCCGGGCATTGGACGACGCATGCCCCGCATCGAATGCATGTGTTCCGTCCGGCTATCTCGACGCGCCGCAACTTCCCATTCATCCGCAACACATCGCGCGGGCATACCTGAACACATTCAGCCGATCCGCTACACCGATTATCTGCCAGCTCGACTTCGAACTCATTCCCAAGGGAGTTAATCCCGCCGGGGTACCAGGGCGTCGTTCCCGTGAGATCCACGGAGAGGACGGACATACCGCCGACGGACACAATTGCTATTGCGAGAAGGGATGCCTCACTCAGCTCACCGAGCACGGCAAGTGTGCCCATGCCGGTCGCAAACCCCAACACGGCCGTGCCACCATAAGTCATCAACCGTCCGCGTCCGGTGACGCTCACCCAGGGTAGCGCCGCAAAAAGCGCCGAAACCATGGAAACCGTCACCGCCGCGGCGACCAGTCCGGCGCGCCAACCCACGAAGAACCCGACGGCCAGAACGGTCATTACTGTCATCGGCACCGTCCATACCAGTGCCATTTCCAGCCGCTCCCAGAGCGGAAAGCGCATGAAGCGGTGTGCCTTCTTGACCCGCTGTCCCCGATCAAGGAACTCCGGTAGGTCTTCGAGTCGGGCCGGTCCCCACGTCGCAGTCCAACCCGTGGCCTCGGTGATCTTGTGCCTCTCGATGCCGCTAGCCGAGAGTTGCGGGAGCACTAGGGTGCGATGTCCCACGAGCTGACCAATCCTCGAGGCACGGATCGCCGCGATCACGTCATGGTGCGTGAGATGGCCCCCACCGGCGGCACACCACACGTTGATGCCGTTGCTATTTGCCACAAGCAACCAAGCGTCGCGCCCGGCCAACGTCTGCTTGACCCTCCGGACAGTCACCGTGAAGTTGCCCGTTACCAGGACCGGTGCGGTCGGACCCGGTCGCCCGATCCGCTCGAGGCCACGCGGGGCGGCATGGGGGAGTAGTCGGAGCACCGTGTCACGAAGCCAGCCAGCAAAATCACGCGCTTTCACGATGCTCCTCCCCTTTCACGCCGCTCACGATCGAGAACGCGCCAGACGAAAGCCGCTCCTCCCCCACCGTCACGAATCCCGCCTCGCGCAGGCGCTCGGCGAGACGCTGAACGGGTCGGGTGGTGGTCTGCGTCAACGCGAAGGTGACCAGGGCGACCGGCAACCGACGTGCCCGATACCAGAGGCGGCGTGCACGCGTACGCGGTAACACTTCGTCAGCGATTACGATCGTTCCGCCAGGTTGCAGTCGCGAGTACACGACCTTGAGTACGTAGGACTGTTCCTCGCTCGAGAGCTCACTGAACGTGAGGCAGGACGCGACCGCGTCGAACCCGTCTTCGGGGAATCGGTCTTCGATCTCCATTGCGCCCAGTTCGAGCCACTCGACGCTCCCGCCGGGCGGACAGCGCTTGGTTCGAGCGACTTCGAGCATCCCTGGACTGATGTCGATCCCGACCACGTCGGCCCCACGAGCCGCGCAGGCAAGCGCAACGCCGCCGGTGCCGCATCCAATGTCGAGCACGCGCTTCCCCCTCGCCGCCACCTGCTCCGCCAGGCGTTCGTACACTCGGCCGATCTTGCCCCCGGAGAGCATACGAATGCCCCGATCGTACCGTGCCGGAGTCGACTCCAGCAGCCTCATGTAAAGGAATGTGCTCATTGGTCCGCCCGAACGGTGGGAGCACTATGGGCAGCACCGTCCAGAAAGGTCGTCACTGCGATGTCGGGGATCTGCTCCAGCTGAGGCCACGCTCCACCAGTGCCCCAGTGCTGCACAAACATCAGCGACAGGATGCCGACGAAAAGCACTGCTAGTTCCGATATCGGCCTGTCGTTCCGGATCTGATTCGCCGCGACGCCTTGATCCAGGATTTCTGACACCTTGGTTACGAAAGGACCAAGATGCTCCAGGATCAGGGGGAACGTTTCGGGGCGAAAGCTCATCGCTTCGCGCACCAGCAGTTTGATGAAACCCTCTTCTTCCCGAAGCACAGCGACATCGGCCGCCGCCAGCGCCTGCAGTCGCTCCCGCACCGAGTCACCTGCCTCGGCAGCGCCATAGCGTGCCACCGCTCG
>JBDHDY010000302.1:0-6837 GCA_039591275.1 Gemmatimonadota bacterium
GGAGATCGGTGCCAAGCGTTATCTGGCTGGAAAGCCTGCGGCGATTCAGGCTCCTGTCGGCAACGGCTCGGTGGTGCTCATCGGATTCCGACCGGACACCAGGGGTCAGCCACGCAACACGTTCAAATTGCTGTTCAATCCGCTGTTCGCATCGACGATTCGGGAATTGGTGCCGTAACGGTCCTCGTTGGAGGTCGTGCACGCACAAGGAGGCACACTGATGAAAGAGCGAGTGAAGCCCATTCGTAACTCTGCAAGCGACCAACCATGCTGGCGGGTTCTGCTGATAGCGTGTGGCCTTGCGGCAATCTTGCCGGCTTCGACATGGGGAGCAATCCGTCAGGACCAGGCACCGAGCGGCCATTTCACTCTCGAGGACGTGTTTCAGCTCGAGTACGCATCGAGCCCTGAGATCTCGCCCAACGGCGAGCGCATCGTGTTCGCCCGCAGGTTTATGGATATCATGACCGACCGGTCACGATCCAACTTGTGGATCGTGAACTTCGATGGGTCAGACCTCGAACCGCTCGCGACCGGAAGCGCTGACTTTTCGTCGCCCCGCTGGTCACCCGACGGCAAACGACTCCTCTACGCCTCCTCCGCTGAGGGGTCGACCCAGCTGTATGTGCGCTGGATGGAGAGCAGTCAAACCGCAAAACTCACCCAGCTGCCGAAATCACCTGGCGGCCTCGTCTGGTCTCCGGACGGCGAATGGATCGCATTCTCCATGCTGGTGGCGGATTCCGCCCGCCCCATGGTCAATATGCCGCGCAAGCCTGAAGGCGCGGAGTGGGCGGAGCCCGCTCGCGTGATCGAGAAGGTGCAATATCGCGCCGACGGATCCGGGTTCCTGGAAAACGGGTACAGGCAGCTGTTTGTGCTCCCCGCCGAGGGGGGAACGCCACGACAGGTCACGTCCGGTCGATTCAACCACGGAGGCACACCGTCCTGGACGCCCGACAGCAAGGCGCTCGTGTTCTCAGCGAACCGCCACGAGGACTGGGAATACGACCCGCTAAACTCGGAGATCTACGAACTCTCGCTCGAAGACGGATCGATCAAGGCGCTCACCGATCGAACTGGGCCGGACAACAACCCTATCGTGTCACCCGACGGCGCACACATCACGTCTCTCGGTTTCGACGACAGGGAGCAGGGGTATCAAGTCACCCACCTGTACGTCATGAATCGGGACGGCAGTGGCAGACGACTGGTCGCAAATGAACTCGACCGGGATGTGCAGCAGCCGATTTGGAGTGCCGATGGGCGGGGGATCTACTTCCGCTACGATGACGAGGGCAATACGAGCCTGGCTTACGTATCGCTGGACGGTGACGTGCAGACTTTCGTGGGCGACGTCGGCGGGCTTTCTCTCGGCCGGCCGTACGCCGGGAGCTATTTCTCCGTGTCGCAGAACGGCCGGTTTGCCTACACACACTCACAGCCAGACCATCCAGCTGACATAGCCGTGAGTCGTCATGGCTCTTCGGAGGGAAGACGGATCACTCATCTGAATGAAGACCTTTTCGGCCATAAGGAGCTGGGGCAGGTCGAGGAAATCTGGTTCGAGTCTTCACACGACGGACGCCGGATTCAGGGATGGATCGCCAAGCCTCCCGGCTTCAATCCCAACGGGAAGTACCCGCTGCTTCTCGAAATCCATGGCGGACCCTTCGCCAACTACGGGGATCGCTTCTCTGCGGAAGTCCAACTCTACGCAGCGGCGGGATACGTGGTGCTGTACGTGAATCCCCGCGGCAGCACGAGTTACGGTGAGGAGTTCGGCAACCTCATCCACCATGCCTATCCGGGGTACGACTACGACGATCTCATGTCCGGCGTAGACGCCGCCATTGGGCGCGGTTACATCGACGAGGAGAATCTCTTTGTGACCGGTGGAAGTGGAGGCGGCGTGTTGAGCAGTTGGATCGTCGGCAAAACCGACCGCTTCCGCGCTGCCGTCGTCGCCAAGCCCGTCATCAACTGGTATAGTTGGGTGTTGACAGCAGACATGTACGTTTACGGCGCAAAGTACTGGTTCCCGGGTTTCCCATGGGAACACCAGGACCACTACATGGAGCGGTCGCCTTTGTCCCTCGTGGGCAACGTCACCACGCCCACGATGCTTCTCACGGGAGAAGCAGACCTCCGCACACCAATGTCGGAGTCAGAGCAGTTCTACCAGGCGCTGAAGCTCCAGAAAGTAGACGCCGCGCTCGTGCGTATCCCAGGGTCGTACCACGGGATTGCCTCACGACCCAGCAACCTGATAGCCAAAGTGGCGCACATCCTGGCATGGTTCGACCGATATCAGAAGCCCACGACGTAGTGGAGCAGGAATGTCACATGCGCGCCCCCAGTGGCGAGCTGCGGAGCCTGCCGCCAACGTGGCCAACCAACCGTAGTCCGTGACGACACCTAACGAACCATCTGCGGAGGCGCCCCGACCACCGTCCGTTGGATCCTTGGTCCTGACCCTCAGGCCACATCAATGGGCGAAGAACACGCTGCTCTTCCTCCCTGCCCTGGCAGCACACCTGGTGTGGACTGGCGACGTCATGATCTCGCTCGTCGGAGCGTTTTTGGCTTTTTCTCTGTTAGCATCAGCGACATATATCCTGAACGACCTCGCCGACGTGCGGCACGACCGTGTACATCCCACGAAGCGATACCGCGCGGTGGCCGCCGGGCTGGTGTCTACGCCCACAGCCGTCACCATGGCGGTGGCGCTCATGGCCGTCGCCGCATTCATATCACTGCGGCTTCAAGCGGAGTTTCGGGGCGCGTTGGCGGTCTACTTCACTCTGACGACCGTGTATTCTCTCGTGCTCAAGCGCGTCGCCGTACTGGACGTGATGACGCTGGCCACTCTCTACGCGACGCGAGTCGTCGCAGGGGCTTTCGTCGTCGATGTGCCCCTGTCACGCTGGTTTCTGGCGTTTTCGGTGTTCCTATTCTTATCGCTTGCCCTGCTCAAGCGGGTTGTCGAATTGCAGGATGCCATCGCCGACGATCGCCAGGAGATAGCCGGGCGAGGGTATCTTGCCAGCGATGTCCATGTGCTGGTAGCACTAGGAGTCGCTACCGCTGCAGCCAGCACCCTGGTTTACTGCTTGTACATCACCGGGGCAGACGTCAATAATCTCTACAGCCGACCCGATTTGCTTTGGGGTGGATTCCTGTTGCTGTTGTACTGGGATGCCAGGATCTGGTTACTCGCCGTTCGGAAGAGTATCCATCAGGACCCGGTGGGCTTTGCGCTTCGTGACCGCGTGAGCTACATCGTGGTTGCTGCTTTCCTCTTGTTGGTGTGGTTGGCGCGGTGAGGGCCTGGCCCGTGAGTTATGGTAGATGCGACGCGTCATCTTGATTGGAGCGACGGACGGCGTGGGGCTCGCTTTGGCCCGTTTGTATCTCAATCGGGCCTGGTGGGTGAGCCTTCTCGGGCGGGATACTGAGAAGCTTGCGCGAGTAAAAGCCGAACTCGCCCGCGACTTCCCGCACGGAGAGCTCAGCACACATTTCTGTGATGTCACAAGGCGAGAGACCGTCGAGCCTGGCTTTGACGCAGCCTTGGCATCGCTCGGTCACGCCGATCTCGTGATCTACTGCGCGGGTGTTCTGATCGCCGGCGACGACATCTCGAGTGATTTCGCGTCCGACTCACTCACGGCCGAGGTAAACTTCGTCGGGGCAATGCACGTTTTGGGATTGGCCGCCGACTATTTTCGGGCCGCTGGCCGCGGGCACGTAGCAGCCATCGGATCCATCGCAGGGGAAAGGGGCCGCAAGGCAAATCCAGCGTACGGCGCATCTAAGGCGGCGCTCCACACGTATCTCGAAGGTCTCCGCAACCGACTGCATCCGCACGGCGTGAAGGTCTCGACTGTGAAGCCTGGTTTCATACGGACTCGCATGCTGAATGGCCGCGGAAAGACACCTGGAGCCATCGGACCGGCGGCGGCAGCCAAATTGATAGCCCGCGGGCTCGACCGCGGCCGCGAGTCGTTCTTCGTTCCCCGCTGGTGGGCGCTGGTCGCACTGGCGGTTCGTCACTGCCCCAGATTCATCTTCAAGCGGTTCGGACCTGCGTGATCAATCCGTCATTGCAGGTTCTTCGAGGGTGGGGTGACGCTCACTTCGCCCGGTCGTGGGTTTACCGTCCACAAAATCCTGGAGAGGTCGCAGCGTGCCTTGCTGACGCCGAGCGCCGCCAACTTACGGTGACCCACCGGGGAGCAGGCCAGAGCTACGGTGATGCAGCGCTCAACCAAGGTGGCGCCGTAGTGGAGCTCGCCAAACTCGAACGCATCACCGCTTTCGACAGCGAGCGCGGCATTGTCACCGCAGAAGCAGGGGTGACCATCGGCCAGCTCTGGCAACACGTGTTACCCCATGGTTGGTGGCCTCCTGTCGTGTCCGGAACGATGCACACCACCCTGGGCGGATGTGTGGCGATGAACGTCCACGGAAAGAACAACGCGCAGGCAGGGTCCATCGGGGATCATGTTCGCGCGTTGACGCTTCTCAATCCTTGGGGCACCACCATGCAGCTAAAGCGCATTCACAGCGGTTACGTCGAGGTGCATCCGCGACCGGTGAGGTCGCTGAAAGCGGCTCTGGAGCAGCTCGCAGCAGGCACCTCCGAGTATGATTACTCAGTAGGCTGGCTCGACTGTTTTGCCGGTCGGCGACGTCTCGGTCGAGGAGTTCTCCATTTCGCTCAACACCTTCCATCCGACCACAACCTTGCCGGCCGTGGACTAGATCGGTCCAGTCAGGAGCTCCCCGGGAGGATTCTCGGTGTCCTGCCGAGGCAACATGCGTGGCGATTCCTGCGGGCTCTCGCGACCAATCCAGGTGTTCGTGTGCTGAACGCCGCCAAGAATTTCGGAGGAATTGTCGGAGGAACGCGAGCCTACCTGCAATCACATGCCGCGTTTCACTTCCTGCTTGACTACGTTCCGAATTGGAAACGGATGTACCGTCCGCACGGACTCATGCAGTATCAGTTCTTTGTTCCATCCGACGCTGCTCTGCCCACTCTGCAGACCGCTATCGAGCTGCAACATCGCACCGGTGTAATCAGCCATCTAGCAGTACTCAAGCGTCACCGCAAGGACAATTCGGCCGCTTCATACAGTGTGGATGGCTTCTCCTTGGCACTGGATTTTCCGGTGCGACCAGCCAACGTCAGTAAGCTCACCCGACTGTGCCGGGAATTCGACGCTTTGCGGAAGGATTGTGGGGGACACATTTATGCAGCGAAGGATGCGGTAAGCAGTGGCGAGCTGCCGGCGGAGCGACACCCCCTGTTTAGCAGTAACCTGGTGCGTCGCTGGGAGCAAAAAGAGAACCAGGACCGTTGAGGGCAGTCAATCCAGGTGTTGTCTCCTGCAATGCTGCTGGGCTCCTCACTGTGAGAGTTTAGCCACAGAGAACACAGAGTTCACAGAGAGGTTGGCTGTGCCTCACGTTCGCACTCCGTCTCTTCCCTGCCAAACCCTCTGTGTTCTCTGTGACCTCTGTGGCCAATGACCTTGCCACCGCGGAAATTAGGCCTTTGACCTCTACCCACCTATTCACAGGGGGGAGGGTACGGTGGGCGTCAATCCCGCACCGCATCCGCCCACACCGAGCACGTTCTGGCGTCGAACGGCGGATTCCAGCCGGTGGCGTCTGGGAGCACGGTGTTGGCAACGCACGATCCCACGTCTTGGGTGCCTGAGCATTTGGGCGGGCCATCGCGCGCGTACACTTCCAGCAACGTCTCCTCTACCCGGGCCTGATCGAAGTCCCGTTGCACGGATTCGCACAGCAGATCCATCGCACGACCTACCTCACCGAGTTGTGCGTGCGCCTGAGCCAGGAGATACGGAATTCGCTTACTCACCCGATTCAGGTCGTCGGCTACGCGGTAGTTCGTCTCCCGATATCGCCGCAGCTCCTCCGTGGAAGGATCGAGCCATGGCGTCAGTGCGTCGATGACGCCCTGCCACTTCTCAGCATGCATGAGCACATTGGCCAGAGCGGTGGCGGTGATGGGCGAGTCAGGAGCAAGTTCAGTAGCCGCCCGCGCTCGCTCTTCTGCCTCCGCGAGATTACCCATCGGCGTCGCTACCCACTGAGCATACAAGATCAACTTGTTCGCCTGCTGGAGGCGACTCAGTCGCTCCTCAGGTATCAGGTAGAGCCGTCGCAATTGAGCGAAGGGGTCTTCATGGCGTCCGGCGTGCGCCGCTGCTGTGCGGCCGAGCAGGAGGCAAATGATCATTCCAACGAGGGCCGCGCTCATCCGCGGCACGCGTCTGGGGTGCGACCGAACGAGCTTAGCAACACCGAGTCCCAGTATTGTAGCTGCGGCAACGAAGGGAAGGTATATCCAACGTTCCTGCGCCAGAATAATCGTATAGCCAAGAGTTCCGGCGATACTGTCCACCTTGAGCAGTGGTGAAAACGTGATCACAAAGAACCCGCTCCAAAATGCGGTGAAGGGACTCCAGCGCCACAGCAACGCTATGACCGCCAGTGCCAACACTACGGCGACGGCAAGATACGTGAGGGGATCGCTAAAGGGAGATGCTGCGTAGTTGATCAACTGTGGGTTCAGCTCCGGATATTCGGCACCCAGTGGAAGTGCTATGCGGGATATCTGAATGAGCATTCCTTTGACCGTCCCTAGGACGAGCTCGTACGTTGCAAGCGTTTCGCCGTATCCGACAGAAGGTGTGGGGAGCTGCAGCACAACGAAACGCCACACCAGATATCCAACGAAGGCGATCCACACCGGGGCCGTGAGTGTAAGCTTGCGGAGAGGTACGGCACTCTCGAAATGGC
>JBDHDY010000303.1:0-4528 GCA_039591275.1 Gemmatimonadota bacterium
TCAACAACTCAACAACTACGGACAGCGACTCTCCCGGGTTGGGAACGGCCTGGGGTTCGACAATCCTGCGTACATGGTCTACCAGGATTTGACATCTTTCGTCGGCGATCTGCGCAGGGCGGGAGTCAACAACTACGCCACGACGAACATCCCCCCCAAATCCCAACGCGAGAGCAACTTCAGCTCCGCCGAGTGGCGCCTCGGCGAGGCTAAGAAAAGGCTGGCAGAATTGCGGGCCCCGCCGCCCCGCTAAACCCCATTGGGGCTTGGGGCTTCCCCACCCAACACTGCCCCGCCCCAGGGCTTGGGCCCCCCCACACACCCCACCGCGGGTCTTGGGGCTTTGGGATTGGGGAGTGGGGAATGAACGTAGTTTTCTTGACGTTGCCCCGACCTCCCACACCGTAAAGCGCCTGCTAAACCCCAAGCCCCAATCCCCAAGCCCTAAGCCCCCTGGCGAGGATGTGGGGCGGGGCTAAAAGAACCTCGCCAAAGAAACCTGCACATAGTGATCATCCCGCAGTCCCTGTAGCGGGTCGTTGGCCCCAACGCCTGCAAACGCGCGGGCCTCCGCTGCGAGGGTCCAGCCGTCGCTGATGCGGCGGCTGGCTTCGAGCGAGAATAAGCTTGCTTGGCTCTCTCGGTCTACGATCACGCCGGCCAAGAGGTCGGTGCTCTTGGTGTCGTTCAGGGCCAGGCGCATTCCTACGAACACGTCGTCCTCAAAGGGCGTGAAAGCACCACTGCCACGGCTGTCGTAGAGATATTCAAACAACACGCCGAGGTCAGAAGCGGTGCCTAGCAGACCGACGAGGGTGTACTCAAAACCTCCCGTGAATGCGACGTAACGATCCCCCTGCCCTGCCCGTGTAAGGCCCTCGAGCTTCCACAGCCAGCCGCCGCGAGTCCACTGCGCGTCAATGGACGTCTGATTGATGTAGTCGTAGAGCGGTACCAGGACTTCATTCCCCTCAGGATCCACATTGGGCACCAACCGCGGATCCCGGCTGGTCCCGACGTAATGGGCGATACCCACATCCCAATCACCCAACGTGTGGCTCCAGCGCACGGCAGCGGCGAGTTGTCGTTTGACGCCGTCCGCCTCATAAACCGGATCGTCCACATCCACAACCGGTGAAGTTCGCAGGCGGCCGTGCACGCCGGGAAACGTGCGCTCCCGGAACCACGGCAGCACGAAGAAATCCAAGGTGCCCCACGAACGGATCATGGCCAGGTTCACCATGGGTTGGCCGAGTTTGTCTTCGCCGTCGGGGCCCTCCACGAGATCAGTCTGGTTGATGATGTCCACCAGGTGCTGTGACTCGGTCACACCCCAGAACACCTGGCGGATCCCGGCTCTGAGCTCCCAATCACGCCACACCTTCTGCCAGTACAGCTCGCGGATGTCGACGTGGGTGCGCCGGCTGTCCACGGCGTCGATGCGCAAGAACGGCTCGAACACGACGCTCTGGTAGCCGCGCTGCCATTCAGTGAACACCTCGGGATTAAACACGATAGACGCACCGTACCGACGTTGGTCTGGATCGCTGGGCGAACCCGGGAACACCCGGGACTCGAAGCTCACTTCGCCCGTCACCTGTGCCGCGAGGTCGGCAACTGGGGTGGCGGCCAAGACCACCCCCGCCACGGCGACCTCGAGCAGGCGCTTGATAAGCAACGGCTGTTTGGCGCTCACGTTTGGTTACCTCGCTCTCCGCAGACTGTTCTTATCGAAGTCACGATCCTCGAGCCCGTTCTGGAACTCGTAGTCCTGCCACACGAGCGTAGTGGATTTGCCCGTCTGCTCGTTCACCATGTGCATCTCGTCCGCACGCCAGTACCGACCGACGTACTGCTGGTAACCCGCGTACGTCAGGGTCTTGAGCAACTCGTCCTTGCGATCGTAGAAGTCGATCTTGAGCACCCGGTATTCCTCCTGGTCGTACCACACGATCTGCCGGGTGTAGCCTGAGTTCTCATACACGGGCACGCGCTCGACTACGAACGTGTTGACTCCGTCGAGCACTTCCTCCCGCAGATAGCGGTAGGTGTACTTCTCAATCTCCTGAGAGGCGATGTCCTCATAGGCGAACTCGCTTCCCATGAAGGGCCCCGATTTGTTGTTGGAAGCGATGCGCTTCACACGTTTCAGGGCTGGGAGATACAGCCACTGATCGTCCGTGCCGACCTTTCGGGTGAAGGTAAGCAACGCGGTGCCGGCGACATCGCGGGGGCGATCGAAGATCACCATGGACTTGTCCCCATCGTCCGCGACCTCTAGGGTCCGCGTGCGCATCTCCCTCGTGCTCTCCTCACCGTGACGGTTCCGGAGAATCATGGTGAGCTCAGCGGCGTAATCCTCGAACCCAGTGTCACGCCGGTCGGCTTCGAGGGCGATCTCGAGGCCTCGGGCAGCCGCATCGGCGATGTCGGCAATTCCGTCAGCTGACGACGCCTGGGCATGTGCCGGTGCGTTACCTAGGCCGAGGATGAGGGCCAGGGCTGCGCCCGCGGCCGCGCGTTGCACGATGTTCGATCGATCAGGCAGGAAGTAATGCGTGTTCATCGGTATCACTCTTCAGTGAGGGTTCACGGATAGTTGCGGTCTCACGCTCCTCCACCGCCATCAACAGGGGAGGAAGGAGGAAGAAGTCCGCTACGAGGGCGAAGACCACTGTCACTGCGGTGAGCTTGCCCATACTTGCATTCATGTCGAAGGACGAGAGCGCCAGCACGAGGAAGCCCGCGGCGATGATGATCGAGGTCACGACGAGGGCGGGCCCCACTGAAGTGAACGCGTAGCGCACGGCCTGTTGTGCATCCATGCCTTGCTCGCGTTTCGCTCTCACATATTTGCTCAGGAAATGCACGGTGTCATCCACCACGATCCCGAAGGCCATGGCGATTACCACGGACACACCGACGTTCACCTGTCCCACCAAGGCACCCCACGTCCCGAATGCCAGGGCAGCCGGCACGAGGTTGGGAATGAGCGACAGGAAACCAATCTTCAGACTCCGAAGCGCCAGAAATATGGCGGCCGACACCAGAATGAACGCGAGCACGGTGCCCTTAATCATCCCTTTTATGTTGCGCTCTGAGATGTGCGCGAACATCGTCGTGGCGCCGGCACCGTGGGTCTGCATGTAAGCGGGCGCGTTCTGCCGGAGCCAGGTCTCGCCCTCGGTGGTGATCTCGCGGATCTCGCGGGTGGAGAGATCCTCCAGCGTCACCACGAGACGCGTCGCCGACTTGTCGACGTTGATCTGATTGTTCAGATCGAGCCCGTAGGGGAGCGACATCTCGTACAGCAGGAGATATTGGGCGGCGAGCTCCCGGCTCTCGGGGATCCGGTAATACGACTCATCGTCCCAGTGCATGTTCTTGTTGAGCCGCTTGATGGTCTCCGTTAGCGAGCTAACGTGCACGACGTTGCGTTGCGCGCGATACCACTCGGCGAACTCGTCGAGCTTCACGAGGTATTCCGGATTGCTAATGCCACCGCTCTCACCGGCGCCCAGGGAGAAGTGCAGTTGATAGACGCCCGTCAGATTCTCGGTGGTGAAGTCGGTGTCCGTCCGGAACTGGACCGAGTCGTCGAAATACTTGACGAACTGGTCGTTGAGGTCGTTGCGAGGCACGAAAGCGCCCAACACGATCACTGCCGCCGAGGTCGTCCACAAGAGGGGCCGGCGGTAGCTCACCACAAAATTGCCCAGCCGGTCGCTCCATTCGTGGCGCGCCTCGCGAATCCTGGCCCTGACCGGCAGCACCGCAATCAGCGCCGGCAACAGCAACACCGAGTACACGTACGCCGCGCCTACACCCACCGCCGTCGTGTTACCCAGGTGATGGAACGGCGGTGCGTCCGAGAAGTTCATGGAAAGGAACCCGATCACCGTCGTGAGACTCGTCAGGAACACCGGCTGCATGTTGACGCGCAGGCTCTCGACCAGAGCATCGTGCTTGCCAAGTCCCGATCGCATGCCGCGCAACATCGTCACCAGGATGTGGATCGAGTCGGCTACGGCGAGTGTCAAGATCATGACGGGCGCGCTCGCCGAGACGGGGGTCAACTGCAAGCCCGCAAATCCCGCAAGCCCCATGGCTGTCGCCACCGACAGGCCGATGATCACCACCGTCACCACCGTCCCCGTCACCGAGCGCAGCAGCACACCGATGGCTACAATGAGCACCAGGAACATCAACGGCATGAGCGTCGTCATATCGCGCTCGGACGCTTCCATGAACGCGTTCGACAACATCGTGACGCCGGTCAAGTACGTCGTGATGCCCGGATGTTCCGCCTCGATGCGTGCGGCGAGTTCCCGCGCCGCCGCGACCGAACGAGTCGTCTCGTCGATCGCCTCACCCGGGAACTGCAACGTCACGTTGACGCCGGTGACGTGGACCGCGTCCGGCAGAAGCCGGTTCCGCACAATCGGCTCGGCGAGCGCGATGCCCTGGCGCTCCGCGAGCTCCGCCTCGTTCAGCGACTCCGCGTGGCGGACCAGGTCTTCCACGACCA
>JBDHDY010000304.1:0-7487 GCA_039591275.1 Gemmatimonadota bacterium
GTGGGTTCGTCGGCGAAGAGTATCTTGGGAGCGTTGACAAACGCCCGCGCGAGCGCGACGCGCTGTTGTTCCCCCCCCGACAGTTGAGCGGGGTAGTGGTCTTCGCGGTCTCCGAGACCCACTCTCACAAGCAGATCGTTCACGCGGTGTTCGATCTCCTTGCCGTTGTGAGAGGTGCCCAGCAGCTCCAGGGGAACCATCACGTTCTCCCTTGCTGTGAGCGTCGGAATGAGGTGAAACGACTGAAACACGAACCCCACCCGCTCGGCGCGAAACCTGGCACGCTGGTCCTCCGTGAGCAGGGCAATGTCTTGACCGTCCAGCGTGACCGTGCCGGCGGAGGGGGTGTCGAGTCCCGCCAAGAGTCCGAGCAGTGTCGTCTTGCCGCTCCCGGACGGCCCCACGATGGCCACAAACCCCTGGGGTTCGATGCTCAAGTTGATATCTTGGAGGACCGTGAGCGGCCTTCCGCCGCTCAGGTAAGTTTGCTCTAGTCCCTTAGCTTCGATCATCATGCCTCGAAAGATAGCCGGAAGTGTCCTCGTTGCTTTGAGCCTGGCGTGCGGGGTCGAGGTCGACCGTAACTCCGTACGCTCCGAGCGGCCCGGGAGTTCCCTAGCCGACGGCTCGATGATACCCGACTCCCGACCGGTGGTGCTTTTCCTCGGAACCAGCCTCACGGCGGGTTTGGGAGTCCCCAATGAACAAGCGTACCCAGCGGTGGTCCAAGAAATGATCGACTCGGTCAGGCTCAACTTCCGAGTGGTCAATGCGGGCGTCTCCGGCGAAACGTCGGCCGGTGGCCTTAGGCGAATCGACTGGTTGCTGCGCGAGCCGTTGAGCGTGCTGGTGCTGGAGCTCGGCGCTAATGACGGTCTGCGCGGACAGAGTATCGCCGCGATGCGCCGCAACCTGCAAGAGATCATTGATAGGACCCGAACCTCGCATCCGGATGCGAGAGTGGTCATCGCCGGCATGCAGGCCCCCCCCAACATGGGAGACCGCTACACTGCCGAGTTCCGTAACACGTTCGTCAGTCTGGCCCGGGACAACTCCGCGGCCCTCATTCCTTTCTTGCTGGATGGAGTGGGCGGAGATCGCGAACTCAACCAAGGGGATGGGATCCACCCGACCGCTGAAGGGCACCGCCTGGTGGCTGAGAGTGTGTGGTTGGTGCTGGAAGGCGTGTTGCGGGAAGTGGCACTGGAGCGATGACATCGCGTTGAATGAGTGGCATCTCACTCACAACATGCTGCCGTCGTTCCTGCGATGTAAGTAATTTAAATACAAGAAGTTGCGATCTCACAAACGTCCCCAGAATACGTGAGCCTTGCGGTTGGTGTCGGTGTTGGCAGATTCCCTCCCCTCAAATGCTAGTTACCAATGGGTAATTGGCAGCAGTCATTCCAAGGGAGGACGACAGTATGAAGAAGCTCACGTTGGTGGGTCTGACGATCACTCTCTCCATCTTCTCGACCCCTGTCGCTGCGCAGGAGGACATGCAGGATGTGGAGATCCGTGCAATCCCTGTGGCGGGCGGGATCTATATGCTCACGGGGCGCGGCGGGAACATCGGCCTCTCGGTAGGTGAGGACGGCGCGTTTATCGTGGACGATCAGTTCGCGCCTCTCACGGAAAAGATCCAGGCCGCCATCGCCACCGTCACCGATCATTCGGTTCGCTTCGTCCTCAATACTCACTGGCACGGAGACCACACCGGCGGGAATGAGAATTTCGGCAAGGCTGGAGCCATCATCGTGGCGCACGAGAACGTTCGGAAGCGACTCAACCCTGACGAATTCCCGGAAGTGATGGGGCGGACACAACAGGCGCCGCCGGATGCGCTGCCGGTTGTCACATTCACCGATGCTGTGAACTTTCATTGGAACGGTGAGAACATTCGCGTTGACCACATCGCCGATGCCCACACGGACGGTGATGCGATCATCTACTTCACGAACGCGAATGCTGTGCATATGGGCGATACTTACTTCAAGGGACGTTATCCGTTCATCGACGGAGAGGCTGGCGGGGGGATCGATGGCGTGATCGCGGCGGCAGATCATGTACTGATGCTAGCGAATTCCGCCACCAAGATCATTCCCGGCCACGGTGAGCTCTCGACTCCCGATGAGCTTCAAGAGTATCGCAACATGCTGATCACCGTCCGCGATCGTCTGCGCCTTATGGTCAACGAGGGAAAGAGCCTCGACCAGGTACTTGCCGCCGAGATCACGAGTGATCTCGACGCAACATGGACAGGCGACCCGGAACGCATGCTGCGAGGCGCATACCAGGGAATGGTGGAGAACTAACACGGAGGTTGCAGCGGTCATGAAAATGCGGATGAGAGCCGCCACATTCGTCTCACTCACGATCTTGCTGAGTGCGACGCCAGTAGGCGCCCAACAAGAGTTCCAGGATGTCCAGATCCAGACTGTCCCGGTTGCCGATGGTGTCTTTATGCTGAGGGGGAGGGGAGGGAACATCGGTCTTTCGGTGGGGAGGGACGGTGCGTTTGTGGTGGACGATCAGTACGCACCGCTCACCGAAAAGATCAAGGCAGCCATCGCGGAGGTTACGGATCACGAGGTTCGATTTGTGGTCAACACCCATTGGCACTTCGATCACACGGGCGGGAACGAGAATTTCGGGGAAGCTGGAGCGCTCATCGTGGCGCAGGAGAACGTCCGGAAGCGCATGAGCATCGATCAATTCATGGAGGCGTTCGACCGGCACGTGCCAGCCGCACCAGCGATTGCCCTGCCTGTCATCACGTTCACCGACGCCATGACGTTCCATTGGAACGGGGACGACATTCACGTTGTCCATGCCCAGCACGCCCACACGGACGGCGATGCCCTCATTCATTTCCGGAAGGCCAACGCGATCCACATGGGTGATACGTACTTCAACGGGTCATATCCGTTCATCGACGCCCAGGCAGGTGGTACGATCGACGGGGTAATTGCCGCTGCGGAATGGGTCCTCCGGGTTGCCAACTCCGACACCAAGATCATGCCCGGACATGGTCCCCTCTCCCATGCCGACGAGCTCCGCGGGTACCGCAACATGCTAATAGCCGTCCGGGACCGCGTCCGGGCTATGATCAACGACGGTCGGAGCATCGATGAAGTGGTGACCGGCAAGCCCACAAGAGATTTTGACGCGGAATGGGGGGCGGAACCGGACGATTTTGTACGCTGGGTGTACCAGGGTATGGTGAGGCGCTGATACATTGTAGGGTGTAGGGTGTCGGGCTTGGTTTGGCGTACAACGGTCAGTGGGAAGTGATGAGGCCTTGGCCTGACAATGCAAGGAGAACACCCAACGATCACTCACTAGCTGACAGCTAACAGCCTAGTATAATGTTCGGCATCAAACGACGGCGCCGCATACGACTTCAGGCCGCACCGTTTCCCGCACAGTGGCATTCCCTCCTCCACAGCAACATTGCGCTCTACCGGTGCCTCCCGGAGACGGGTAAGAGCGAACTCCGAGGTCGCATTCATGTCTTCCTGGCCGAGAAGCGATTTGAGGGGTGTGGCGGTCTCGAAGTGACTGATAGGATCAGGCTCATCATCGCGGCCCAGGCGTGCCTCCTGATTCTCCATAGAGAAACCGACTATTTCCCGCGACTTCGAACCGTCCTTGTGTACCCGCGGGCGTACCTGGCACCGGTGTCCGAGCCTGATGAGGAAGGCCTCGTCGCCGAAGGGTCAGAATCGCGGCTCGGGGAGTCGCTGGAGTTGGGTGCCGTCGTTCTCTCGTGGGAGGACGTGCTGGCCGACGCGGAGCAGTTGGACGGTGCAAATCTGGTGCTTCACGAATTCGCGCATCAGCTCGATGCCGAGGAGCGGGGCACGGATGGTGTACCGTTGCTCGACGGTCACGAGCTGTACGGCTCCTGGGCGCGAGTGCTCGGCGAGGAATATCGTAAGCTCCGGAGAGACTCGATGGCTGGTCGCTGGACGATGCTCGACGAATATGGCGCCACCGATCCGGCGGAGTTCTTCGCGGTCGCCACGGAGAGCTTCTTCGAGCGACCGCGCCTGCTCCGGCATCGACACCCGGAGTTGTACGAAGAGTTGCGACGCTACTACCGACAAGATCCCGCCGAGTGGACGGCCGTGCAGCCCAACGCCGATGCGTAGCGGTAGCGACGGCGCGGGCGGGCTCTTAGACTTGGTTGAGTGCCAGCATTACATGGAAGGGGAGCGAGAAGCGGTAATTAACGCTCTTGGAACCGTGCTGTCGACCATTGAACGAGGTTAGCGTTGGTGAGTAGCTCGAAACGAGGCCCGCTGCCCGTGTTGGGTGATGTGGGCAGCCAGGGGTCGGCAACCGATACGAGCAACGGCGATCCTCGGCCCAAGCTCGAACGGTTGCTGGCAGCGCTCGAGCGCTTGGTACCGGACGGCTTGATCGTTGCTTTTTCCGGCGGGGTGGATAGTGCATTCCTACTCTGGGCGGCGCAGCAGGCTCGTCATCGGGTCGGCGGCCGTGTGCTGGCTCTCTCTACTGTCGATCAAGAAGATGCGGTCCAATTTGCCGACGATTTGCAAGTGGAACATGTGGTCGAGCATGGTGGCGAGACGTCTCTGCCGGAATACGTGCGGAATGATGAGACCCGCTGTTATCACTGCAAGTCCGAGCTGTTCGAGACCGCCGGGCGAATTGGAGAGCATCGAGGATTGCGGTGGATCGCGTATGGCTACACGGTGTCGGATCGCGGGGACTTTAGACCTGGCCACCGTGCGGCCATCGAGCGAGGCGTACTCTCACCTTTGGCTGATGCCAAGCTGACCAAGGCGGACATTCGCACGCTGATGCGTATGCATGGGCTCGACCTCTCCGAGAAGGCGGGGAGCCCTTGCCTCTCTTCGTCGACCTCTCCGAGAAGGCGGGGAGCCCTTGCCTCTCTTCGCGGGTCATGACCGGGCTCGAGATCACCCCCCAACGGCTACACGATGTGGAGGCCATCGAAGCCATTCTGCGGAACGGTGGCCTTGGCGTGTTCCGGGTTCGGGTGTGCGGAGAGGCTAAACAGTGTTTCCTGCGTGTCGAGGTCGAGCCCGAAGGGATGTCCAAGGTTTTGACGCTCCGGGAAGAGCTGGTGCGCGAGGGAAACGCGCGTGGCTATCGATGGGTCACCCTCGATCTCGCGGGCTACCGAACGGGAGGTGGACGCTTGTGAACGAATCCAATCTCCGGCAACTCATGTCATTGGTGGCCGAAGGTTCCGTAGACATTGACGATGCGGTCGAGCAACTCAAGAGCGGTCCGTTCAGGACCGATGCCACAGGGTTCGCGACGCCTGACTTCCACCGACGACTGCGCTTGGGGTTGAGTGAAGTTGTGTACGGCGAGCACAAGACGGCGGAGCAAATCCTCGAGATCGTGGCGCAGCTCTCACAAAATGAGACGCCCGTGTTGATCACCCGGCTCAATGAGGATCAGCAATCCGCCCTGAGTGACGCGTTCCCCGGTGGAAGGGCCAACGAGGCGGCGAGAACGTACGTCGTGCACCCGCCGGAACCTAGGGCGCCGGTTGAAGGTGAACCGTACGTTGCGATCGTCTCGGCCGGAACCAGTGATTTTCCGGTTGTGGAGGAGGCCGCCGAAGTGTGCGTGGCGTCGGACGTGGCATTCGAACGCATCAGCGATGTTGGTGTAGCAGGCCCCCACCGGTTGGCAAGCCGGTTGCCGATTCTGCAACGGGCGGCGGCCATCGTAGTGGCCGCTGGAATGGACGGTGCCCTGCCGAGTGTGATAGGCGGCATGGTGGGACGGCCGGTGATCGGTGTCCCGACGAGCATCGGGTACGGGGCGAGCTTTGGGGGTCTGGCAGCGCTCCTCACCATGCTGAATTCCTGCGCGCCCGGAGTCACCGTGACGAATATCGACAACGGCTTCTCCGCAGCTGTCGCCGCCTGTAATATTGTTCGCTGCGCGAAGGACACTGCAGCCCGGGCGGCCTGCTGAAGCGCTCCGCAACGACGACGAGACAACACGCTGTGCGTATTGGAAATTGGGGCGGATGCGCGGTCGAAAGCCCATGAAGAGGACGCTCTTGCTCGAGAGCGTGGCGGGCGTCGCCGGTGACATGTTCACGGCGAGCTTCGTCGACGCGGGACTGGTGGATGGCGGGCTCATCCGGCAAGTCCCGGAACTGCTCGGCCTCGAGAACGTCGAGATCACATTGTCCCATCGCACGACGGCCGGTATGGATGCGATGCATCTCGACGTAATCGATAACCGCGCCAGCGGCCACACGCATTACAGCGAGGTGGACCGCTTGTTGGCCAAATCGAGGCTCGACGAACGCGCGAAAGACTTTGCTCGGCGGGTCTATCGCGTGCTCGCCGAAGCCGAAGCACAGGCCCACGGTATCGACCTCGCTGAGGTGCATTTTCACGAAGTTGGAGCAGTGGATTCCATCGTGGATGTGGCTGCGGCGGGTGTCTGTGTCAGCGCGGTTGGCCCCGACCGCATCGTTGCGACACCCGTCAAGCTCGGCCGCGGGACGATCCGCATTCACCATGGCGTGTACCCGGTGCCTCCGCCCGCCTCGGCCCGCCTAGCCGAGGGCTTCGTGGTCGCCGACGTGCCTCCCGCCATCACCGACGCCGACGTCGAGCTTTCAACCCCAACAGGGCTCGCGATTCTCAGAGCGCTGTCGCCGACCTTTATTGCCACCTGGCCCGCCGGCAAGGTCGTGGCGCAGGGGGTCGGATGTGGGACAATTGATCTCGGTCGTTATCCAAATGTGTTTCGTGTCGTGTTGATGGAAGAGACCGTCGACGACGGTACTGGCGACACGCCCATGGATCTCCCTTTCCGCTCAGATACTGTCGTGGAGATCTGCTGCAACATCGACGACGACACCGCCGAGCGGATGGCGTGGGTGACGGAGCAACTCCTGGCCATGGGAGCCGTCGATGTGTGGTCGACGCCATACACGGGCAAGAAGGGCCGAGCTGCCGTCTGTCTGTCCGTGTTGAGCCGTCCAGGGGATTGGCCCCGCTTGGCCGATTGGATCCTGCGGCGCACCTCCACCTTCGGTGTTCGCTACCGCACGTGGGACCGTCTCACACTGGAACGGCACCTGGAGGTGCGGGAGGTGAACGGCCACCAGGTCTCCTTCAAGATAGGCCGCACGATCTCCGGGGAGACGTTGAAGGAAAAGCCGGAACATGAGGACCTGCGCCGGATCTGGGGCGACGAGCCGGACTTAAGCCGGAACATGAGGACCTGCGCCGGATCTGGGGCGACGAGCCGGACTTCACCCCGTAGCCCCCCCCTGCCCCCCCTGCCCCCCCCGCCCCCTCTGCCCCCACTGCCCCTCCTGCCACTGCCCCTGCCCCTCCCACCCCCATCCACCCAACGAATCACGTCCTCCCGGCATCTAACGTTGGTAGAGTACTGAAATCGATCGAACGCGGAGCGGAGACATGACTCGCACGGCAATCCTCGGCGGGCTGGTT
>JBDHDY010000305.1:0-4497 GCA_039591275.1 Gemmatimonadota bacterium
CAGAAATACTCAAGACCTTCCGTGAACGCTGTCCACAAGTCACTCCGACCATTAAACTGTAATGCGTCGCAATCATCTCCCTTTTCCCGTCCGATTTTCCTCACTTTAAATTCCGTCGGAGCGAAGACGATTTCGACTCCTGGCAGCAACGTAGCCTGACCTAAGCAGTCCGTTACCTTCCCGCCGCTACATATCCCGACGGTATCCCTTTGATTTAGTGTAGGCTGGTTTCGGATGGAGATAATGAAGACGGAGGGCTCGCAGTTTTTGGCGAACCCAAAGCCCTCCGTAGACCTTTAACCAATGCTCATGAAGAGCCAGGAGGTCCAATGCAGATCCTACACCCCTTCACCGGTTCAATCCAGCAGTACTCACAGCAAATCAGCGATCCCAGTAGCGATCGCCCTTGCCGGTGTCCGATGTGTGGAGCCGAGAAGCCGTTGATTGCTCATGGCTTCTACAGCCGCACGATTGTCCACTATCACTTCGACGGCATCATCCGCATTCGCCGATACCTGTGTTTGTTATGTCGTCGGACCCTATCTCTACTGCCCGAGTTCGCCTTGCCCTACCTGCGCTTCAGCCTTCTTGTCGTGGCAGGTTTTTTGAAAGCACGCTTGCTCGACGGTAACTCCTTTAGGACGGCGGTTCTGGCTGCGGCTCCGCCTCAGATGTCCTATCAGAGAGGCCAGCATTGGGTACGCCGCTTCCGTAAACATGCCCGGGCGGTTGCGGCAGCCATGACAGCTCTGACAAGGCCCACGGCTGCCAATAGTTTCATTACCAGAGCCTTACAGATGCTCGAATCTATCGGCTGGATCCGTGCCCACCGATTTCTGTTTTCCCACCTGCGCATGCACCTGCTGGGCTGGCCTTGCTCTCTCGCTCCGGACGGCCATCCTCGCTCATTGAATGAGGCCTTGCCATGACGAGCTGCGAAAACACACAGCACTTGCATTGAGGCCGGCCGGCTTGGGACTTAACCTCCACACCAAGGAGGTAAGTCCCCATGGATGACAAATCTGAAAAAATCGCTCTTTTCCGCTACGGTCTCATCGCACCTCTCGTCATCGAACCTCTCCCTCGCGGAGAGATGACGAGACGGGCTCGAGAGATTGCTGCCCGTAGTTATGACATTCCTTTTTCCCAACGCACGACTGTTTCGATCGACACCCTCCTGGCCTGGGCCCAACGCTATCGCCTCGGCGGCTTTCAGGCCCTCGGGTGCCGTCCCCGCAGTGATCGGGGGCATTCCCGCGTCATTACTCCACGGCTGGCGGAGCTCATCGAGCGCCTCAAACGCGAAAATCCTCATCGCACCGGCACCACCTTACTGCGCGAACTCGCTCTCTCCTCCGGCACCGATGAACCTCCCATCTCTGCCGCCACCTTGTACCGCTTCCTCAAAGAACGCCGCCTGACGGAACGCGATCTCATGGCTCCCACCACGGTACGTAAGAAGTTCGAAGCCCAATACGCCAACCAGATCTGGCAGTCCGATATGCTCTACGGTCCTTATGTCCAGCGCCCGGGCGGCGGGAAGATGCGCGCCTTCCTCTATGCCATCCTCGACGATGCCAGCCGCCTCATCCCTCATGCTCAGTTTTACCGGAGTGAAGGTCTCGATGCTTTGCTTGATTGCCTGCACCAGGCCGTCGCTAAACGAGGAGTCCCGGCTCGTCTCTACGTCGACAACGGCAAGGTCTATCACTCTAAACAGCTGGCCCGCATCGCCGCCTCGCTCGGCATCCTCATCGTTCATACCCCTCCCTATCAGCCTCAGGGACGTGGAAAAATCGAAAGATTCTTCCGCTCCGTCCGCGAGCGCTTCCTTAGGAATCTTTCCCCCAAACTCACCCTAACCCTCAAAGAACTCAATAATCGATTCTGGGCCTGGATTGACCGCGACTATCACTGCCGCGAGCATTCGGCAATCCATACCACCCCTCTGCTGCGCTGGCAGCACGATATCGAACAGGTTCGACAACTCTCCCCAGCCACTGACCTGCATCGCACCTTCTTCCATCGCATCGATCGCACCGTTCGCAAAGACTCCACCTTCCTGCTGCGCGGCCGTTTTTACGAGGCCCCGCCGGAACTTGCCGGCAAACGCATCGAGGTTCGCTTTGATCCGTTGGATCTTTCCCAACTCGATATCTACTTTGACGGACAACTCCAGGGTCAAGCCCGTCCCGTTGATGCCGTTCTCAATACCCAGCTGCCACGACCCAAACCTCCCTCCACGCCCAAAGCCCCATCGACCGGTATCAACTACATTGAGTTGCTCGCCCAAGACAAAAAGGAGTAGCCCTATGTTTGTTACTTTCTTCGGCTTTAAGAAAACCCCCTTCCCTCATAATCCTGATCAGCGGCAGTGGTTTGAATCCTCCGCTTGGCTTCAGATCAAGGTGCGCCTGCAGTTCCTCGTCGATCATCACGGCGTCGGGCTCCTTACCGGCGAAGTCGGCTCGGGAAAATCGACTGCCGCCCGTACCTTCCTGTCCGGATTGAATCCGAACCTGTATAAGATCGTTTACCTGCACTGGAACGCCGGCTCCGCCCTGGATCTATTGCGACAGCTGGCTCAGGAACTGGACCTGCAGCCGGCCCATCATCGGGCCGACCTGGTGCGCCAGATCGCCGAAGTCATCGTCCGGTTGAACAAATCCAAAAAACAGCACCCCCTGCTCGTCCTGGATGAAGGACAACTCCTGCGCCATGAAGCATTGGAACAAATCCCGCTCTTGCTCAATTACGAAATGGATTCCTGTCACTACCTCTCCCTGCTTCTGTTGGGCCAACCCTTACTGCGACGCAGCCTTTCGCTTCAGATCCATGAACCCTTGCGACAGCGCATTGCCGTGCACTATCACCTCGAAGGCCTCTCCAGGGAGGAAACCGACGCTTATGTCACTCACCAGCTTAAAACCGCCGGTGTCAAGCAACCCTTGTTTGACGATACGGCTCGCCAAGCCTTGTATCAGGCCACCAAAGGAATCCCGCGCAAGATCAACAAACTCTGTATCACCGCCCTGCGGTTGGCCGCCTCGCGCAAAATCAATCTCATCGACGAAGCCGTCATGCTCGATGCCGCTCAGGAGTCCCTACTGTGACCTCAAAAACCCACACATGCGTCCTTTCTTTGGCCGAGTTGCTTCAAGACAACCCTCCACCTCAACCCGCTTTTGTCGAACCCGGCTTGTTACCCAAGCAGGGGATCCTGTTCGTCGGCGGTGAGCCCAAAGTGGGCAAGTCTCTTTTGGTAGTCAACCTGGCGCTGGCTCTAGCGGCCGGCTCTGCTCGCACCGGGTTCCAGATCCCTAATCCACGACGGGTCCTGATCTGTCAGTTCGAACTTCCCACCGACCAGTTTGCCGCTCGTCTCGTCTGCATGCGCCGGCCCATCGGTGCCGCCGCTGATGAAAACCTCTTCGTCGATACCCGTTCCTGCGGCCATCTGCTGTCCAGTACCCAAGGACTGCGACACTTCCTGGCCGCAGCCCAGGCCGCTGAAGCCGATGTGATTGTCTTAGACCCTCTCTACTCCGCTCACGACCAGGATGAAAACGACACCCGGGCCATGGCCGCCCTGTGCCACACCCTGCTGCGCTTGCGCGACGCCTCCCGTGCCGCCCTCATTGTTGTCCATCATGTGCGCAAGAGTGTCAGCCGCCATGAAATCGGGAGCGCCTTCCGCGGTTCCAGCGCCCTGCACGCCGTCGGCGATACCTACATGTTGATGACTCGCCGCGCTGCCACCGCCAACATGATCGAGCTGCGCTTCCAACTCCGCTATGGCGCTCCGCTACAACCAAAATCGCTCGCCCTGGATCCTGCGTCCCTCTGGTTCAGTCCTTCCGACGAACCGATTCCTCGACCGTCAGCGCAACGCAAGGTCGATACCGGTGATGTGCGCCAGGCTGTCCTCGATCTGGAAAACGAAACCACATACAGCGAACTGAGGCAGAAAATCATGACTAATGCCGCCTGTTCCCGGCGTACCGCTCAACTGGCAATCAAGCGTGCCTTACAAAATGGCGTGCTTCTGCGGGACAATGGGCAGTATCGCTTGCCCTTTTGATGTCACCCACTTTGCCGCCGGGTCGCGCCGGCTGCAAAACCTGCCTGCTGGTTCTGGCAGGCCCGAGGCTGTGGCGATGGAGCTGGCCGCCAGGTCAATCCTCACTCAGTCATGACCCCGTCGGAATGAACATCTATAAATCCGGCGGGGTTCTTCCTATGACCTGGCGGATAGTCTCCGGAGCTTCAGCTCTCGGCGAGGTGGACGCGAAGTCGGTCCCGACGATGTTGTCGGGACCTACCTCTTGCTGTCTTTGTCTTCGGGATAGGATACCTACCTGCTTACACAGGGAAGTATCCTATCCCTCTCCTCAACAGGAAAAACCTTCGCCACTATGATCGAAAGCAAAGAATGTGTGAAAGGAGACCCAGATTATTGTGAGGATATCAGGGGAAAAGAATATGAGGCGTTACAGC
>JBDHDY010000306.1:0-4495 GCA_039591275.1 Gemmatimonadota bacterium
CACATCCACAAGTCAGGGTAACGGCAAGGATGCCTACTCCGTCCGAAGCGCCGTGATGGAGTCAACCCACTACCCGCGTGTCACCTTTGAGCTGTCACTCTCCCGCCCGGCGTTGAGTCCGGCCCCGGCCTCCATCCGCGAAGCCCTCTGGAGGTGGACACCTAGCACCATCCCGGCAACGAGATTGGCCCCGAGCACCTGTGTCACGGCGAGGTCAACCACGGACCACGCATCCATGAGCCGCACACCCCCGTGGAAGACGGCGGTAAACCCGAAGAGGCCAAACAGACCACCGCTCGTGGGGCCGGCGGCGACTCTCAGCCTCCGGAGCACCCCGGCGGCCACCACCCCCAGCACGCAAAAGACCACGAAATGGATAACGGTGTAGACCAACACCTCAGTTGGGCCCGCCCCAGAGTCCCCCGTACCCAACACCACGGCTCCTAGTTCTGCAGGTGTTGAGAGGGGATGGCCCGTCACGATGTCAACTACGAGGAACCACAAGGCCACCACGGTACCAGCCAGACTCCCGGCTACCAGTCCGTGGACCACTACGTACGGGAAACGATGACCCATGGAGTAACCCGTGGTTTCGGAAACCCCGGTCCACCAACTTCCCGGGGGAATGGCGTTACTGCAGCTTTTGCCGCTCCCCGCTCCCCGCTCCGGGGTGCGGAGCAGGGGGCGGTTAGCACCACCTCACGCGCACCCGGTACTCCACCTTCGTCTCGCCTCGTGCGGCGACGTCGACCGTGAAGGTGAACGTGTGAGCATCCACCTTCAACGCAGGGTGGCTGGAGGAGACGATCTCCCAATCACCGCCCACGGGTTCGACGAGCTGCACCTCCACTTCCTCGTCTTTGTGGTTGCGCACTGAGATCTCCCACGCGCTCTCAGATACACAAGAGCCGAACACATCATAGTCCATCTGCCGCCGCTCACCGATGACGTCAAACGCTTCACCCATTTTGATCCGCACCCGCTCGTCCCGCGGTGTGTGATCGATCTGGTCCTCCCCAATGAACTGCTGGGCACCCGAGGCGTCCGCCTTGTAGACCCTCACGATCCCCTTCGGCAGCGGCATCCCGAGGTTATTTGCCTGGCTGTTCTCGAAATCGAGATACACCCCCACCTTTTGGTTCGAGATCACCTGGCCGTATGAACCGCGGTAGTAATGGGCCGCACCGTAGAAGATCAGGCGCTTGTCGATCCCAACTCCCGACCCTTCTAAAAGGCTGACCTGCTTCTGCTCGTTCTGGAGGAGCGTAGTCGGCCGCTCGAGGGTGTAGAGGTGATACTCGAAGAATCCCTCCTCAGTGAACTGGGGCTGGGCCTCGGCCGCCATCCTCATGGCGTCCATCTGCATGCGCCGCCGGGCGTCTGACGTTACCCGCTGCACGTCACCAGCCACGAGCTTGAGCCGTGCATCCTCGTAAGCGGCCCCGCTCTGGTTGGTGAGCGTAACCCAACCGGTGAGATCCCCGGCGGTATCGTCATCATTTACGACCAGCACGTAATCCGACTTCCAGTTGAGATTCGTCGTTAGATACGACACCTGGATCTGCTGTCGATCTTGGTCGCTGTCCAGCAGCCACATCAGCGTTGGACTTGCCACCAGGTTGTCCGGTATTTCCGGAAAGGAAAAACGGCCGGGGAAGTTGTATGTGATCTCGTCGCCGATCCGAAGGATGGCGCCTTGGTTAACCGACAGCACATCCGCTTCGTACTCTTCGTCCCGGCCCGTGGCTTCGTTGTAGCGGTAGACCTTGACCGTTCGACCGACGTACTTCTCCAGCAGTTTCTGTGGATTCAACAGATCGTATTGGTAGTTTTGCTCGAGCACCCGCAGTCCATCGCCTCTCCCGAGGGGCTTGATATGCACCGTCTCGGGCTGGATCTGCGCCGCAACATCTCCGAACTCGAGAGCTATCCGACCTCTACCGAGCCTCAAGCTGCGCACTTCGCGCACCAACCCGAAGTTCTGGTTGTAGACCGTGATCGTCACGATATCCCGGTCTGACATGGTGGACTCGAACACACGAACTGGCTCCTGAGCCTGCACGGCTCCCGCAAGGACATAGGTCAGCACCATGCCCACGCATCCTGCAGCCCATCTAGCCACATGAGGTATCGTCAACATCGGTAGCTCCTTGAATCGAGGCTCTCGCACCGGACCGGTGCGATTAATTCGCCCGCTTTCACTTCATGACGTCTGAGGAGGAGAATCTTGCACAGAGCCGGCAAGCCAGTCGGTGACGGGCATCGCAGGAGCAGAGGCGGTAGGGCGGTCGGGCGGGCCGATGGCATGGGATACCACCCCACCGGCATACCGCCTTACCGCCCTACCGCCCTACCGCCCCCCATCACCCGCTCGATCTCCTCGACCTCCCTTGGCGCCCCTGCCGACAGGTTCTCGTAACCGTCCTCCGTCACGACGACCATATCCTCGATCATGATCGCGATCCCCTGCTCTGGGATGTAGAGCTTCGGCTCGACGGTGAATACCATTCCCGGCGTAAGAGGAACGGAGTAGTCCCGGCTGTCCAGCGCCTCGAGGCCGATGTGATGTCCGAGGTCTCTCACGCCCGTTCCTCTGGACCCGCTGTAGTCCGTCATCCCCCCACCTCGGGCAAGCCAATAGGTGGGTGACGGCAGGATACCCCATACGCGATCTTCTCCCATACGGTCGATGTCTTCGTATTGCTCGAGGCCGCGATCGCGGAACACCTGTGCAGCCGCCTTGACCACCTCAAGCATCATCACGCCAGGCCTGATGATCGCCAGCGCCGCTTCTTGGGCTTCGAGGACGATCTCGTAGTAGCGTCGTTGTTCGTCCGTGAAGCGACCCGATACGGGAAAAGTGCGACACACATCCGAGGTATACGTCTTGAACTCCGCGGCGCCGTAATCGATGAAGACCAGCTCCCCGTCCTGCATCACCCGATCCGTGGAATTGTAGTTCTCGGCTTTTAGGGTGTATAGGCTGACAGCGGCCGCACCCGAAGAGACAATGGGTCCAAACGAGGTACGGGGAGAGCGTTCGCGCTTCCACACATACTCCATTAACCCCGCCAGCTCGAGGTCGTTCATTCCTGGGCGGATGGCACGCATGGCCTCCAGCAGCCCCTCGACGCTGATGCGGGCAGCCTCACGGAGAGCAGCAATCTCGTTCTCGTCCTTGACTAGGCGCATACGCTCGATGTGCGGAGTGACATCTCTCAGTTCACTGCCGGAAAGGAGAGCGCCCACCGAGCGTTCCAGTTGTTGTCTCAGGGAAAGGGGCTCGCCCAGGTTGGGAGGAGCGTAGAGGCGTCCACGGTCCGAGGCGAAGTAAACCACCGGCTCGTCTGCCACCAGCTCCGGCAGCCGCTCCGCAAGCTCGTCGATAGCGTGGGTCTCCGCGATGCCGGTCACCGCTTCCGCATCACTGCCTGGAGAGAGCCGGCGGATGGGCTGGTTCCACGCCGCCCGACGGAACCGTTCGTCGGCGATCGGATATTGGGCTCCCGCGAACTGGTACCGCGTTGGCAGGAACAGCACTTCACGAAGCCCGCCATCTGTGCCGGAGGCCAAGACCAGGACCGCGTAGGGAGACTCGACTCCCGTGAGGTACCAAAAGTTGGGATCCTGCTTGCCAATCCCGCCCGAGCCGATCAAATACTCTCCCGGCACAATCACCGTGGATCCACCGAGTTGTTGTGCTAAACGGGCGCGGCGTACGGCATACACTTCCGGAGGAAAGGCTATGTCGCTTTGTGCTGCAAGCACCCTGGGCGACGCAACGAACAGAACGACCAGAGCAGTGACCAGATTATTGAATGCCATAGCGACTCCGGGGAGGTGATTGAGATCGACCGGCGAGCTATCGTCTTTCAATCTTGGGTCTCGTGGCCCGGCGTCAAGCAAGGCCATGGGGGCGTTGGACAATGACTGGCATTATTCTTCACAAGTACGGCAATGACGTCTCAGCACCGTGGTTAGCCACTGTGAAACCTATGGCGAAGATCCTCACACTGCTCGCCCTCCTGCCGGCTCTTTGGCCACATGTCGCCACAGAGCGGGCGCTGCAGGAGACAACTGCGCTTGACGTGATCTTCCTCGCCGTAGGCCAGGGAGACGGCATAGTCCTACGGTCGCCTGAGGGCAAGGTGGTCCTGGTAGACGCGGGACCCGGGCCAGGCATCGTTCAGCTGCTGCGACACCACGGCATCGACTCGATCGATCTCGCCATCTCGACCCATCCACACGCCGATCACATCGGCGGGATGGCCGAGGTCATTCGGCAAATGCCGGTCCGGTTCTACATGGATAACGGCGTACCACATACCACCTCAACCTATCGGGACCTGCTTCAGACACTCGAGCGATCCGACGTCACGTACCTTGCACCGGTAACACGTCGTATCGAACTCGGAGGCCTCATCCTTCAGGTGCTTCCACCGCCACGTGACGACGCCCTGACCCACAACAACAGATCTGTGGGTGTGTTGGCGGA
>JBDHDY010000307.1:0-4745 GCA_039591275.1 Gemmatimonadota bacterium
GTGAAGGCCGACCGGCACCAGACCAGCCTCCTGTGAACGTCGGAGCCCGGCAGGGCCCGGACTCGTCCGAGACCGACTTGATGCATCGCCGCACCTACCTCACATGTTAAACGTCGCCCTCACCGGAAACACCGCCGCCGGAAAGACGACGGTAGGGGCATGCTTTGCCCGCTGGGGGGCGACCCTGATCGATGCCGACGAGCTCGTGCGGCACGTTCAGGCCCCGGGCTCTCCTGTACTCGCTGCCATCGCCGAAGAGTTCGGTGCGGGGATGATCCGCAACGACGGCACGTTGGATAGGGCACGACTCAGGCGCCGGGTCATGGCCAACCAAGACGCGCTCACCGCCCTCAATTCCATCGTGCATCCCGCCGTCCAGCAGATGCGGGCACAGCGTACCGAGGAAGCGGCTGTTCGAGGTTCTCGATCCCGCCCAGTTCGACTTGGTGGTGCTGGTCGACGCACCTGTCAACGTGCGTCGGCAGCGGTTGGTGATGCAGCGTCGGCTGCCGCCACATGAGGCTGACCGACTCATGACTTCGCAGATGGACGCCCGGGAGAAACGAGGCCGAAGCGATTATGTCATTGACAATGCCGGAAGCTTGGCAGACTTGGAGCGGGCGGCGTGGGACGTGTGGCAGGCACTTCGCGAACGGGCGGCCCGTGCGATCGAGGTTCGAGGTGCCACATTCCTGACAGTCCTGGCGCATCCGGACGATGGGGCGTTTGCGATTGGCGGCTCCCTAGCGCGGTACGCCGAAGCAGGGGCGGAGATACACCTGGCCAGTGCCACGTCCGGGGGAGCCGGCGCGAGTCAGGAGTTTCGCCGTGCTTCCGAGATCCTCGGGGCGCGGGACATCCACCTACTGGGTTACCCTGACGGCGGCTTGTCCCCGGACTCGAGTCCAGGGGTGGTTGCCGTGGAGTCGTTGCTGCGACAGCTCGCTCCTGCGGTCGTAATCACGTTCGGTCCCGATGGCATCACCGGACACCCAGATCACAAGGCCGTGCACCATTGGACCCTGACGGCGTGGCAGGCGTGCGGAAGTAGCGGGCTTCTCTACTACATCACGTATCCCCACCACGTGGCCGAACGGTTGGGGCGCCTGGCGAGCCGGCGCGAGGAGGAAATTGTGACAGCCCTCGACATTCGGCCGTGGCAGGACGTCAAGCGAGCCGCAATTGCGGCGCACGCGTCCCAACGGTTTCCATTCGAACTCGGGGCGCCGGAGACCGTGCCACTCTTCGAGCGAGAATGGTTCGCAGGTGTGCGCCCTGGCACCGTGCCGCGCGCTGAGCTCTTCGGCACGCTTGACACCGATTGAGCCCACAGATAACCTACGCCTCCGAACTAAACGCTGGGCGAACCCGGAACCACCATGTCAGAAATCCCCGAAGAACTGCGGTACAGCGAAGAGCACGAGTATGTGAAGTTCTCCGACGAGCCCGACATTGTGACCGTAGGGATCACGGACTACGCACAAGGCGAGCTGGGCGACATCGTGTACGTCGAACTGCCCTCGGCGGGAACGCAGTATTCGAAGATGGACGTATTTGGCACAATCGAGGCCGTGAAGGCTGTGTCAGAATTGTATGCGCCGGCCGCGGGCGAGATCGTGGAAATCAACCCGGCCCTGGAAGATGACCCGAGTGTGATCAACAAGGACCCGTACGGTGCCGGGTGGATGATCAAGCTTCGGGTGGCGGACGCGGCGGAGACCGAACGACTGCTGTCGGCGGCAGATTACGCCCAACACATCGGCGAATAAAAGGCGCCCGAAGCAGAGGCTGCACCGCTCGGACCACGCCTCGGGGCCGGCCCCCGGGGCGTTTTTGTCGGCCGCACCCGTCGCAGCGTAACGGTTCCTGACTGGAGGGTCGCGTCTTCGCTATCGACCGTCGCCGGTTCGCCCCTAAGGAGCAATCATGGGATCGCTAACGTTTCATGGTCACGCTTGCTTTGAGATTACCGGAAACGACAGTAGCATCGTTGTCGATCCGTTCTTGACCGGCAATCCCAAGGCAGACATCGGACCGGACGACCTGAGCAATGTTGACGCAGTGTTGCTGACTCACGGTCACGGAGATCATCTGGGTGATGGCATCGCCATCGCACAGAAGAACAACGCCACCGTAGTAGCACCGTATGAGCTCGCACTGTTTTGCCAGAGCAAAGGGTGTGAGGACGTCCATCCGATGCACATCGGTGGCGCCCACCGGTTCCCCTTCGGCATGGTCAAGATGGTGATCGCGTTTCACGGCGGAGGTGTCGAGGGCGACGAAAGCGGCCAATACACCACCATCCCGTGCGGATACGTCGTGACGGTGGACGGGAAGAACATCTATCACGCCGGTGACACGGCACTCACACTAGAAATGCAACTGCTGCAGGGCCAAGTAGACGTCATGCTTGTGCCCATCGGCGACAATTTCACCATGGGGATCGAGGACGCGGCTCGGGCTGTAGCATTCGTCAAGCCAAAGGTGGTCATTCCCATGCACTGGAACACCTTCGACGTGATCGCGGTCGATGCAAACGACTTTGTGAAAGCCGTGGGCGCGACCGCGGAGGTCGTGGTACTGGAGCCGAGTGCAAGCTACGAGTTTTGACGGCGCAAGGAGAAAGCGTTCACACGATGTCCAAGAC
Source organism: Gemmatimonadota bacterium (assembly GCA_039591275.1). Classification (GTDB taxonomy): domain Bacteria; phylum Gemmatimonadota; class Gemmatimonadetes; order Gemmatimonadales; family GWC2-71-9; genus JBDHDY01. The sequence goes on from JBDHDY010000307.1 coordinate 2,648, forward strand.
CTTTGACTCAATCGCCCCCCTGGATCATTTCGTCTTGCGTCACAACGGCCCACGACGGGACGATGTGGCGACCATGCTGGATACTCTTGGCTACGATTCCCTCGATGCCCTGATGGACGCGGTGGTACCCGAAGACATCCGCCTCGAGCGGCCGGTGCAGCTTCCGGACCCGGTGACGGAAACGGAAGTCTTGAAGGTTCTTCGTGACATCGCCGACAAGAATGAAGTCTATCGGTCCTACATCGGGATGGGCTATTCCGACTGCATTACACCACCCGTGATTCTCCGAAACATCCTCGAGAATCCCGGATGGTATACCGCCTACACGCCGTACCAAGCGGAAATCGCCCAAGGCCGTTTGGAGGCGTTGCTAACGTTCCAAACGATGGTCTCGGACCTCACCGGTCTCGAGGTCGCCAACGCATCTCTGCTCGACGAGGGTACAGCGGCGGCCGAGGCGATGACCATGTCCTGGGGCGCAAGCAAAAAGGGCCAGGGCGCGGTTTTCATGGTGGATGAGCAATGCCACCCACAAACCATCGCAATCGTTAAGACCAGAGGACGGGCCAGAGGCATTGATGTAGTGGTCGCCGACGCCGGGACTTTCACCTTCGACGACCAGGTCATGGGGATCCTCATACAATATCCCACGACCGACGGCGCCATCCTGGACTACCGTGCGCTCTGCGATCGTGCCCACGCCGCGGGCGCTCTGGTCACGGTCGCAACTGACCTACTGTGCCTGACCATGCTCCAGCCCCCGGGAGAGTGGGGAGCAGACATCGCGGTCGGGAACTCGCAGCGCTTCGGCGTCCCGATGGGTTACGGTGGGCCTCACGCCGCCTTCTTTGCGACGCGCAATGAGTACAAGCGCCGAGTACCGGGGCGTATCATCGGATTGTCACAGGACAGCGGGGGCAGGCCGGCCTTGCGCATGGCCCTTCAAACGCGCGAGCAACACATCCGCCGTGACAAGGCGACAAGCAATATTTGCACGGCACAGGTTCTGCTCGCCGTCATCGCCGCCATGTACGCTGCGTACCACGGCCCCGAAGGATTGCGTCGCATTGCAAGACGGGTTCACACGCTCACCGGGCTGCTCGCGGACGGGGTACGGCGACTCGGACATCGTGTCGCCCACTCAGCGTATTTCGATACGCTGAGTATCGAACTCGACGAAGCCAAGGCGGCCGAAGTCCACCGAGCGGCCAACACCCGGCGAATGAACCTCCGCTCGATCTCGCCGACGCGCATCGGCGTCTCGTTGGACGAAACGACCGGCTCTGACGACGTAGCGGAGTTGCTCGAGGTCTTTGCGCTCGGAAGTGCGGCGCCGGCGCTCGATGTCTTGCAGCCTTCGGAAGAGGAAGGCATTCCCACAGATTTGGCGCGAACATCGTCTTTCCTCACCCATCCTGTGTTTCACCGCTACCATTCCGAGACCGAGATGCTTCGGTACTTGAAGCGGCTCGAGGACCGGGATCTCTCGCTCACATCGGCAATGATCCCGCTGGGATCATGCACGATGAAGCTCAACGCCACGACCGAGATGATTCCGGTAACGTGGGCCGAGATCTGCGGACTGCATCCCTTCGCGCCCCGGGAACAAGCGCGGGGCTACACACAGTTGTTCCAAGAACTCGAAGAACAGCTTGCCGAGATAACCGGCTTCGACAGTATCTCACTCCAGCCGAACGCGGGCTCGCAAGGTGAGTTGGCCGGCCTACTGGTAATTCGCGCCTACCATGAGACCCGCGGCGATGAAGACCGCGCGACCTGCCTGATTCCCCAATCGGCACATGGTACCAACCCAGCCAGTGCCGTCATGGCCGGCATGAATGTGGTTCCCGTGGGCACCGACTCGAGGGGCAACATCGACGTTGTCGATCTGGAAGCGAAGGCCAAAGAGCACGCCGATACGCTGGGCGCGCTCATGGTCACGTATCCCTCGACTCACGGGGTTTTCGAGGCGACGATCCGACGCGTGTGCGAGATCGTGCACGCGCACGGTGGGCAGGTGTACATGGACGGCGCCAACCTCAACGCCCAGGTAGGGTTCTGCAAGCCAGGGGAGATCGGCGCCGACGTGTGCCACCTC
>JBDHDY010000308.1:0-3637 GCA_039591275.1 Gemmatimonadota bacterium
TCAGTCGCTTCTTCATGCTGTGGGGCCCTCCTCTGGTGGGGAGAGGAGCTCGGGCTGCGGATCGAGTGGCGCGTTCAGCGGTGGCACCTCAAACTTCGGGGCGCCAGGATGAGGGACGATGATCGGTGGCATTGGTGGCAACGGTGGAAGCGGCCGGAAGAGTCGCTCGATGGCCACTCCCCCGTTGACGCCGACCACAATGATGAACCGGTCCCCACTTTTCACGTCGATCCACAGGCCAACGTCCGCCCGAACATCACGCGTGATCTCCTCGCAGATCAGCTTCACGGGGCCGATGTTCTGCATCATCCCCGCGTGCGGGGACGGGCAGGACGGCCGGCACGGGCCGGGGTGCGGGGCCTGGGCCTCGACGTTGGGCACCTCAAATGCTTGGGCAAGATACTCTCGGATAGCGTCTCGCCGGTCGACGTCCGCGGTGCCCATAGCGAAAACAACAAGACCAATCAACAGACAGATTCCAGCGATTCTCATTTCGATTCTCCAGGAAACAGTGATAGCGAACGAGTCACGCGTTACCGGGTGACGAAGTCGAGCTCGATGAGCTCGTTGGACGTGGCTTCACACTCCTGGGGCGGGGAGTAGGCATGGTCCATCATTTTGATGTCGCCGCACTCGACGTCGCTTTCGAGCCCTTCGTTCGAGAGGGCTTTCAAGATGGCGGATATGTGGTCGCGCCGGGTCCCCTGTTTTCCTCCAACCCAGCAGAGAATGTCGGCCAAGGCCTGGGCCTCGTCCTCGTCCATCTCCAGGACGATGGTCGGCTCGTCCGTCACAACCGTTTTTGTTACGCGTCTCAGCTCACACTTTACAGATGCCATTTTAAACTCCCCATCGCTTGCGTTCAAGAACCCGCTTCCGGATCTCCCAGTTGGTCACCGAATGGCGGGGCGCCCGGGTGCCGCACTTACGGCACTTGTGGCCGGGCTTGACCTTCCTCTGACACTTTTCGCACTTCAACAGGTCTCTCCTCGAAATACAGCCATATTCTCAGACTCGCGCCGGTAGATGTACTGCCTGCTGATGGGCTGTATTGGATTCATGTCACTATCATAATCTACAGTCTTGTGCGGAATAACTTCACAGAAAATATCTTTGTCGTGATCAACCGTAATGATCGCCCCGCAACGTGGCCCGCCGACCAGCTCAACACTCCTCAGCATCCTTTGTCCCCTTGTCCACTACAGCGACGAGCGGCGCCAGGTCGACCGAGACGTACTCGTCGGCCGCGATGTTGGTTGCGTGTTCGATGTCAACGATGCGCTTGACGATGCAACGCTCTCGCCTAAGAGCCGCACCGGCTTCGGTAATAACCGCTTCGTACCGCTTCTCAAGGCCCTCAAACCTCAAGAGGAGGTTGGCCAGGTCACGGTTCATCAGGTGCCGCTGCTTATCCATGACATGGACCTTCTTCGACACCGACTCAAAGATACTTAACGCGTTTGCGATGATCCGATCCTTTTGGACTTCACTCTCACTCTTGCCTGTGACAAGTGTGCCAACGTACAGAATCGAAAAGACGACCAACACGTTTACGGCCACCGTCAACATCCACGGCCACACGGCTTGAATGAACTCACTCATTTCTCATCCTCCGGACTTGTGGTTTTACAGTCAGTGTCAGGCTTCCCCTTGTCAAACAGCGGTAGCTGCCCGGGGATGCTCTTGACCTCAGGCATCTTCTCCAACTGCTTGCCGGGGTGACGGCGCAGCTGTCGGTAGTACGCCTTGTGCTTGTCTGTGATGTTTGGCTTCTTGGTCATGCCTTCTTGCCACCGTGGCGGTACGGCCGCGTGGCGTTGTACCGTCCCTTCTGCTCGAGGGCCTCCTCGATGGGGAGGTTGAACTTGGCAACGAAGTCGGCGATCCGGATCAGAACGTCCGCCAGCTCGACGGCGATTCCCTCGGGCTTCTCCGACCCATCGTTGTAGTAGATGAACCAGTTGGGGTCCATGCCGAGGGTTCGGAACTCCTCCCACGCCTCGGAGATCTCAGCGTGGAAGTTCGCGAAGATGTCTCCAATGGGGCGCTCAAGGTCCCACCAGCCCTTGTCTTTGGCGATGGCATGGGAAATCTCACACAACTCCTGGATGGTCATCTGACTCACTTTTTTCTCCTGGATTCGATGATTGTTACTGCGTGTTTGGAGGCGATCCCCGACGGGGCACCCATGGCTTCAGTCACAGTCCTGATCCACTCACTTGCCGTAACGAACACGCCCCCGTAATAGGAAGCGGTCGAGAGTGCCCAGCGGGCGTCTTCCTGGCTGATCTCCTCCTGCGCCTCCAGCCTCTTGATCTTGTTCGGAATCGACTCTATCACCCTTCTTCTCCCCAAAGATTCTGTCGTGGTTCTCGCTGTACTCCTCAAACGAAACAAATCTCGGTCGTCTGCCACTTCCCTTTCCCATCTCTCTCCCTCTCTGCTTGAATTCTCTTGATGGCGTTGGCGAGCTCCATGGCCTCCCTTGCCCTTGCGTCTGACTTCCGATATCTTTGGATCCGACAGCGCCTGCATGGCCGTGTGGTGATCCTACGGCGGCATCCGCCGCACTGGAACGGCTCTGCGTCCTTTTCGTCGTACCAGCACCGCTCAGCACTCTTGGCGGCCCTGATATTCTCAACGATCCCGATCGGCACCCCAGTGGCAAACGAAATCTCTGTGTTGTAGTACCCCTCTCCAAACAAGTAGATGATCAAGATCTGGACTGGGTCTGGAATGTACTTACCGAAGCGGCATGCTGCCATGATACCTTCGTTCACTTCGCGGCGGGTCAGGGTGAAGTTCGTTTCCTACGGTATGAGGGATCCTGTTTCCATTGCAGTCCCAGCACATGTTTCCCAGGTCTTTGATCTCAGCAACTCGGATCGGTTCTCCGCACCCGCGACAGTAGTCTCGGATGTAGCGGCTGCCAGGGATTGGACATCCTATTTCAAGCATCCGAATAACCAATCTCGCACGTAGTCAGAGATATCGGACAAGCGACTATCATCGATTCTCTCTCGATACACGGCGGCCATGCTGCTGTCTATGTGTCCCATGGCGTAGTTCACGGCAGGCTGGTCTCGTGCTTCAGACGCAATGGTCGCGAAGGTGTGGCGAAGGGAGTAGAAGCTGAGGTTGTCCCCGTCGATGCCACACTCTCTCATGGCCTTGTTGAACATCGGGTTGATGTAGTCGTTGGACTCGCCAGTCTTTTGGTTGACACGGACATATGGTCCACCACCCGGACGATGGAACAGTCGCTTCCCGGGCTCCAAAAACGCGATATCCCTGAGGGCTTCGACGGTCTCGAGCCACAGCTTGCCACGTCTCGGCGCCTCTGTCTTATTCCTTGGGTAGTCCAGCCACTCACCCTGGACGTTCTCGTACCTCATGAGGGCGATGTCGGTGTTTCCGAGACCACAGTTGATCCCGAGCATGATGAACGCCTCGAGGTCTGTGCCGTACGAGTAGCCGATGAGCCGGGCGATCTCCTCTCGCTCAAACGTCTTGCGGCCCTTTTCTCGCTTGAACCGGGCCATCGCCTTGCGGCTAGGGGGGGCGAACCCTCGGCCAAACCGGACGGTATGCCCGGTGACCTCTGTATCCAGGCCGTGATTGAAGAGCGTCCGGGTCC
>JBDHDY010000308.1:3657-8143 GCA_039591275.1 Gemmatimonadota bacterium
TGACGGGCTGTAGTTCTGGGCGAGCCAGTCGTTGAACGCCTCGAACTTGGCCGGCGTCAGCTTGTCTACGCGTCCACGCAGGTGATCGCGTACCCGCCTGCACGTGTCTACGTACCCGCCGTACGTACGCATGCCGAGGTCGCCACGGTTGGCCTGGCGCTTCTTCGACCTCAGAAACTTTTCGATCAGCTCTTCAACAGTCACGTACATCTACGCTCTCCAGCATCTTGACGGCATCTTCCGGGGTCTCGGCGACATAAAAACAGTCGTCCGGTCCACCACCAGACATGTAGATCACAGTCTCTTTGCCATCCAGGCCCACTGCACATGTTCTATCTGCATTCACGTACACGGGCTCGCCGGCGACTCCAATGAACTTCACAAATCCGGGCATGGTCAGTTCCTCCTGTCGAGTACTTCCTGTCGTCCGATGCAGCCATTATACCACACTTCGACCATTTGTCAACCCCCTCTTCACTGGAATTTCAAAATAGTTTCAAGTGGGGGGCTGGTGGCCCCGCGGATTATTTTGAAAAAATGGTCAGGAGGGGGTTGACAAACAGCCGATCCATGGTATAATGAGGGGAGTATCGAACCAACAGAAGCCCAGTAGGAGAATGTAATGTCCGACAAGAAGCAGCCGGAGAAGCCGGGTACCTTGGATCTGTGGAACAGCGTCTGTGTAACGCCCCCGGAGATCACTCACCACGTGAATCGGCGCGGAGGGTTCACGGCCGTCTGTGCCCAGGCCCAGCGGAAGAACGCCACGGAGCTGTGGGGGCCGTACGGCAAGGACTGGGGTATGAAAAATGTCACGGCCCAGCTGATCGGCGAACAGATCACGGCCGGAAATCCGATCGCCCTGGTCATGAAGGGGACGTTTTTCTTCCCGGAAGGCGAGTTCGACGTGTTCGGCGACCACGCATGGGAGGTCGGGGATGACGTCTACAAGAAGCTGTTGACCGACATCACAACGAAGGCGCTGTCGATGCTCGGGTTCAACGCGGACGTGTTTCTCGGGTTGTACGACGACAATAAGTACGTCGCCGAGCAGCGGAAGAAGTCGAACGAGAAGAAGAAGGACGAGAAGGCTCCGAACTCGGCCACCAACAAGGATGCCACCGAGGACCTCAGTGAGCGGATCAACCTCTGTCGAGGCTGGAAGGCTCTCGAAAACATCGCTGCCGAGATCAAGGCGGCTGCCAAGGAAGGGAAGCTGACGAAGACCACGTTGGGGGCCCTGAAGATGTGCCTGGCTGCGAGCCAAGCGAAGTTCATCAAGGAGCAGCTCCCAAAGGCCAAGATAATGAAGCGGGCCGAACTGCTCGCCGACCGCAGCCGGGACTCCTCCATCATCACCGATGATGACAAAAAAGAGATCGGTCAGTTGTTCGTGGCAGCCAAGAATCGGATCGAGGCCGCCTCCGAATGAGCCCACCTCCACTATGGCCCCATCAGCGGAGAGGGCTGGATGAGTTGTATGACCGGTGGGAGGCTGGTGAGCGCACTTGCATCACCAGCCCCACGGGTGGGGGGAAGACTCGATGCATACTCGAAATCGCCAAGAAGTGTTCTGAGGTCGGATGGCGGTGCATCATTTTCACGCACCGCAAACTGATCACTAGCCAATCCTCAAATGTCTTCGGCGAGCTCGGCCTTGACCACGGAATCATAGCCGCCGGATATGAGGGATGGCCGATCATGGGAACCCAGATCGCGTCCATCTGGACGATCAACTCCAGGTACATGAAGGGCGACGGGCCCGAGCTGCCCCCTGCTGACGTGGTCATCTTCGATGAGGCACACGGCCAGACGTTCGAAGTTGCCCGCAAAGTGATGGCTCACTACCGATCTACGGATGCGAAGATCATCGGTTTCACGGCTACCCCGGTGGGGCTGGGCGGAATCTACGATCACCTGATCATAGCTGGGACCAACAGTGAGCTTCGGGCCGTGGGAGCCCTGCTGCCATGCCGGACCTTCGCGCCCACTGAGATCGATCTCTCTCGGATGCGCCGGATGCAGAACGACGAGTTCGTGGCAGCCGACATCCAGGCCAGGATGAAGCTGAGCGTCATCTGTGGCCGGGTGATCGAGTCCTACCGGGAGTATAATCCAGAGAACCAGCCTGGGATCGTGTTCGGCCCAAGCCTCGGAGGGTCAGTCTACCTACGCGATAAGTTCATCGCAGCAGGGTACCGCGCGGCTCACATGGACTACAAAACGACCATGGAGGAGCGGGCAGACATCATCGCTGCCTCGAAGGCCGGGGACCTCGACATCATCACGAACTTCTTTCTGATGCGCGAAGGCCTGGATTTGCCCTGGTTGAAGATCATGGTATTGGCCAACTCCTTCGGGTCCATCTCGAACTTCCTCCAGGCTGGAGGGCGGCTGCTCCGAAACCACCCTAGTCTGTCAGAGGTTGTCCTACAGGATCATGGCAGTAGCTTCGCGAACTTCGGATCGCTCAACATGGATCGATCATGGCGGCTCAGAGACACCAACTCCTCGATCCGAAAGGCCAGGAAGAAGGAGCAGGAGGGCCGGAAGGAAGACGACCCAACCGAAATCTGCTGTCCGAAATGCAAGGGCTACCGGTTTGCAGGCACCGGGAGCGAGTGCCCGCATTGCGGGTACGTCTCTGGCCGCGGGGTGCGGGTCGTCCTGCAAGTGGACGGTACCCTGAAAGAGATGAAGGGCCCGCCAGTGAAGAGGAGATACATCCCATCTGAGAAGGAGAAGCGGCTGACATCCAGCATCTTCGTCGCAGCACGGGCAAACCTTACTGTTGCGCAGATGCTCGGGCTGCATTGGAAAAAACATCGCGAGTCGATCCCTCAGGTGTTTCAAACCACGACAGGAAAGCGGGTGAAGTTGCCAGGCAACCGATCTCAGAAGGCCTCAGAGGCGTTCCCTTGGGCGGCGGGGAGGAAGAAGTGATTCGGAATTTCCGAGCCACACCCCCCAGGCTTACTGTGTATGATTTTGCACAAGTGGTTGCCTTGAAGTGGCTTGCGTCGACTACTGCGGTAGTAGAGAAACCTTTCAGCTGGGACTTGACAAAACCGACTATTCATGGTATAATGAGGGAAACATGAGCAAGGTACCACGCGTCATAGAACTGAACGGTGTCACGGATACGCTGGCCGGCTGGGCCAAGCGGCTCAACGCTTCCTATGGCACGCTGTACGACCGCATAGTCAGGTACGGCTGGAGTGCCGAGCGGGCGCTCACCGAGAAAGTAAGGAGATGGGGCGATGACAGTAAAGAAGGGAAGATGGCCGACTGACGTAAGGTCTGACACAAGAACACTTGAGCCAGGTGACATGATTCATGGACGTGAAATTCTCGGGATACCATTCAGGGCGAAGCACGACGGGTTGTATAGTAAGATTTTGGTAGTTGTTAGGTGTATCGCGTGTGGCGAGGTAACGGCCCCCAGGCTTCAGGACCTCAGGAAGAGAGCTGGAAGTTGTATTCACTGCCATGGGGGAATCACCGCCCACCCCCTGTATACAAGATGGAATTCCATGATCTGCCGCTGCAAGTACCCTTCGTCAAACGGGTACGAACACTACGGTGGACGCGGGATAAGGGTGTGTGAGCGATGGCTCAACTTTTGGAATTTCGTAGAGGATGTCGGAGTACCGGATGGTCTAAGCCCTTCATTCCAGTTAGACAGGAAAAACGGAAATGGTGACTACGAGCCCGGTAACGTAAGGTGGGCCACTCCGGTAGAGAACAGCGCAAACAAAATGTGTCACATTCTGGCAAGGACCCACTATGGCATGCCTGAGTGGGAGTGCGGTGGTGGAGTTTGAGTGAGCGTTGTGTGTTCCTCGCAAGAGGCGGGTTGTTGCGACGGTTTCTTACCCCCGACCCAAAAGATAACCGTGAGAGAATGGCAGCTGGGGTTATAGCTCCCCCAGTGAGTGGAGCCGGCGAACGAGGCGGCTTGTGATGAGACGAAATCCTGGCAACGATTGGATACTTGATTCCATGCTCCCCGAGCGCGTCCAGGTCGACAGCATACCCGAGAGGGTTTCATAAGTCTCAGAGACACTCTGAAAAGCGGCGACAGACACACAACCAACAACCACGGGCTTAATACCCTCTATGCTTAGGGAGGCTCGGGGTGCGGACTCAGCACTACAGAGGGGCTCCATGCCAGCCAACGGAGAACTATTTTCAGAAAATGATCAAGAGGGGGTTGACAAATCACCGATTCATGGTATAATGCTGGCTGACTTGGTTGGAAACGACCGCGTTTGAAGTTCTCCCGAAGAGCCCGGCCCGTCAGTTTCAATGCTCGCTGGCGGGTCGGGCGTAACAAAACAGGTTCAGAAAATGCTAAAAGTTGGCAGCCTTTTTTCTGGTATTGGCGGGTTCGAACTCGGTCTCGAGCGTACCGGTGGTTTCAAAACATCCTGGCAGGTCGAGGTAGATGACTATGCAACCCGAGTCCTTGAAAAACACTGGCCCA
>JBDHDY010000309.1:0-6503 GCA_039591275.1 Gemmatimonadota bacterium
CTCTGTCGATGAGGATGTTTTCGGGTTTGATGTCGCGGTGCACGATCCCGCGTGAATGCGCGTAGCCGAGCGCCCACGCAACTTCCTGTATGAGTGTCATGGCGGCCCGCGGCGAGAGCGGACCAGTGCTCCCCACACGTTGCCGCAGTGTTTCTCCGTCCACATATCCCATCACGAAAAAGACGAGCTTCCCGTGTTCCTCGACTGCATGAATCGGGACGATGTTGGGATGGGAGAGCCCAGCGGCCGTGCGGGCTTCTCGCAAGAATCGCTCGCGCAATTCCGGCTCTTCTGCCAGTTCGGGCGGGAGGAGCTTGATGGCCACGAGCCGGTCCAGGGCAACGTCTCGGGCCAGCAGGACTATGCCCATCCCTCCGCGACCGAGTTCCCGCTCGAGCGAGTATCGGCCGGCAAGGACCTCCTGCAGGGAAAGGAATTCCGGGCTGACGGTGCCAGTCACGAATCAAAAATACTCCTTTGCAGCCCCAATGGGATCGGGGAATCCCAAAGCGAGGTCCTGCATTACGCACCTGCAGCGTTGCCCGCTGCCGGCCTGCGTGTTAAATGGTCTTTGACGTATCCAGTGCGTCGCCTCGAACAGTCTGCGTTTTTCTGAGAGAATGTAAATGAAAAAAATGACCGTTCTGCTCTGGCTTTCGTTGGCCACAGTTTCCACCTCTTGTACATCGTCGCGCTCGTCTGTCGATCTTTTACTCCTGAACGGCAAGGTGCTCGACGGAGCTGGCAACCCGTGGGTGGAGCGCGACATCGGCATTCGCGACGACCGCATTCATTTCGTGGGACATGCTCCCGATGCAGGAGTGATTGCACGAGATACGATCGATCTGTCCGGCCTGCTTGTCACGCCAGGATTTTGGGACGCCCACAGCCACGCTGATCTCATATCAGAGCACGAGAGACGTGCCCTACCCCAACTCTACCAGGGGATAACGACGGTGGTGCTGGGTGTGGACGGCGGAGGCAGCAACAACATCGCCGAGATCTTCGAGAGCTACCGGAGCAACGGTATCGCCGTGAACGCGTTGCGCTATGTCGGACACGGTGCGGCCAGAGGCGAGATCATGGGGGTTGCGGATCGGGAGCCGACCTCAGCTGAGTTGGAGGCCATGAGGGCCTACATTGCCCGGGGCATGAACGAAGGAGCGCTCGGCGTTTCCACCGGGCTATTCTACATCCCCGGCTATTTCGCTGAGACCGAGGAGGTCATCGAACTTGCCAGAGTCGCAGCTCGCTACGGCGGCCTCTACGACACCCACGATCGGGATCTCGGTGCGGCGTACAAGGGCGTGGGATATCTGGCATCGATCCGTGAAGCGATTCAGATCGGTGAAACCGCCGGCACACCTGTCATCTTCAGCCACTTCAACGCTCAGGGGAGACACAACTACGGCAGGGCACCTCTAGGGGCTGGCCTCGTTGAGGAGGCAAGAGCCCGCGGGGTGAACGTCATGGCCGCCCAGCACGTCTACACGGCCACCCTGAGCAGCCTGCGGGCATATGCTATTCCGCGATGGGCAACCGTGGGCGGAAGAGAGGAAATGCTGCGCCGGTTCGACGACTCGCAAGTCTTACAACGCCTGGACCGGGAAACGATGGAGATGCTCGAACTCCGCTCCGGTCCCGAGAAGCTTCTGTTTACCGACTCACGTGACTATCTCAACGGCCGCACGTTGGCGGAGGTGGCTCGAGGCTGGAATCTGCCGGTGCCGGCCACCGTACGGCGCATCCTCGCCGAAGGCAACGCCAGCGTCATGAACCTCGACCTCTATGATATGGAAAACACGCGGTACCTGGCGCTCCAGGAGTGGATGATGACGTGTACCGACGGCCGCACTCCCGTGTTCGGCGAAGGGATCACACACCCCCGGCCATACGGCGCGTTCACGCGCAAGCTCCGGCTCTTCGTTTACGAGGAGGACATCATCAGCCTGCCATTTGCCATCAGGGGGATGACCTCGCTCGCAGCGAGTTTCCTAGGAATTTCAGACCGCGGACTCATTAAGGAAGGGTTTTACGCGGACATTGCCGTGTTCGATGAAACTCGCATCCGCGACCGCGCCACCTATGAGAATCCTCACCAGTACTCGGAGGGGACGGTACACGTTTTGGTCAACGGTCAATTCGCTTTTCGCGATGGAGCACCAACGGGAATACTTCCGGGCCGACCGATACCCAGAGGAGGGTAGGGGGCAAGTGACTTCCGATAAAGCATCAACAAATGGGTTGGGTGGCAGGAGGCTCCCCGTCGGTATCGATCTCCTGCACGATCCCAAGTTGAACAAGGGAACTGCCTTTACGGCGTCGGAGCGAAACGCGTTAAAGCTCCGCGGCCTCTTGCCACCACACGTGTTTACGCAAGAGGAGCAGCAGATCCGGATCTTGGAAAACCTCCGTGTCAAGCCTTCGGATCTGGAGAAATATATATTCATGATGTCGTTGCAGGACCGTAACGAAACGGCGTTCTATCGGACGCTGATCGACAACGTCGAAGAGATGTTGCCGATCGTCTACACGCCGACCGTGGGCGAAGCGAGTAGGCGATTTGGGCACATCTTCCGACGTCCCAAGGGCCTGTACGTCACATGTGAGGACCGGGGGAAAATCGAGGAGGTGCTTCGCAATTGGCCTGTGGAGCACGTAGCAATCATCGTCGTCACCGATGGCGAGCGGATATTGGGTCTCGGCGACCTCGGCGCCAACGGTATGGGGATTCCCATCGGCAAGTTGTCACTCTATACGGCACTGGCTGGCGTTCATCCGTCGTGCAATCTGCCGGTCATGCTCGACGTGGGCACCGACAACGAGGAACTGCTGAAGGATCCACTCTATATCGGGTTGGCGCGCAGGAGGCTTCGTGGCCAGGAGTACGACGAACTGGTCGAGGAGTTCGTCTCGGGTGTGCAGAAGGTGTTTCCCGGAGCCCTCATCCAGTTCGAGGACTTTGCCACACGCAACGCCATCGAGCTCCTCGAGCGGTACCGCGAGAGAGTCTGCACCTTCAACGACGACATCCAGGGGACTGCCGCAGTCGTGTTGGCCGGACTGCTCGGGGCGGGTAGAATCACGGGCCGGCCCTTGGGTGATGAAAAGCTCCTTTTTCTGGGAGCGGGATCCGCGGCGACCGGAATTGCCAATCTCATCGTTTCGGCGATGGTGAGAGACGGCCTGCGCGAAGCAGAGGCTCGACGACGCTGTTGGTTTGTCGATTCGCGAGGGCTTGTAGTGAAGGCGCGCGACGACCTTGCATCCCACAAGCTGCCGTATGCGCATGATCATGAATCGGCCCCCGACCTCCAGGCGGCCGTGAGTTCTTTACGTCCAACCGCATTGATCGGGGTGTCCGGCCAACCGCAGACGTTTACCCGGCCGGTTCTCGAGGAGATGGCCCAAATCAACGAGCGGCCGATTGTGTTTGCGCTCTCCAATCCGACCTCGAAGTCAGAGTGCACCGCGGAACAAGCATACCAGTGGACCGAAGGACGTGCGGTTTTCGCAAGCGGCAGCCCATTTGCACCCGTCGAGCTGAGGGAGACGCGTTATGTACCTGGCCAAGGCAACAACGCGTACATCTTTCCGGGACTCGGCCTTGGCGTGATCGTCGCCGGCGCCAGTCGGGTAACAGACGAGATGTTTCACGTCGCAGCCCGGACTGTGGCGGATCAGGTGTCAGACGACCTGTTAAGCCAGGGTTCTGTCTACCCACGTCTCACGGTGATCCGCGATGTGTCTGCGCGAATCGCGGAGGCGGTGGCACTGGTGGCCGTGGAAGCTGGCCTGGCGTCTAAAGAGCTGCCGCAGGATCTGGCCGGATATGTTCGGTCGCAGATGTACGAGCCAACCTATGAGAGCTACGTGTAGGGTGGCGGTGGGGGGCTTACGACTCGGGCGTACCTGTGCCGCCGCTTGCCGAATCACCCTCCATCGGACCGCGGGGGCCGCCAATGATGATTCCCCCAAGGCCAACCAGAAAGGTCACCAGTCCAGCCCCGGCGGCTATGCGGAGCGGCCAAGTGAGCGCCTCGCCAAGGTTGGTGATTTGTGACAGGACGAAGAAAGAAAGCGCGATCGCCAACAGCACCACGCCGGCGCTGAACAGGCGGACCCACTTCAGGCGGGCAACGTACCGCGAGAGGGGGAATCCACATTCCGGGCAAAACTCGCCTCGTGGCGGTACCCAAATGAACGACCATCGTCTCCCGCCGGTGTCTTCGGCTGAGGGTGGCGTCGGCGCAGGCGTCGGGGAAGCGGCTCCTAGCGTGGTGGGCAGAACACGCTGACTGCACCCGGGACACTTGATCGTCGATATCGCGGCACTGAGTCGCTTGCTAACCCGATTCATCCTCGCGCTCCGGTCTGAGTCTGGCCGCGGGCCATCCCAGCACGACCTCATACACAATAACGCCGACGTCCATCCAGGTGAACAATCTGGTGCCGGATGGCGCTGATGGCGCTGCTTTCAAGCGGTCGGTGACCACCACCTCCGGGAGTGACACTCCGGAGGTGGTTACTCTGTGCCCCCTTTTGGTGCGGGCCTGTGGTGATCGGGCTCGCCGAGGGCCGATGGCGTGGCTAAGCGGCACCCGTGAACTGGGCGAGACTCACGACACCTGCCAGAACTAGACCGTAGGTTGCCCCGGCCTGCACGATGGCCGTCACGATCCAGATGATCGCCGCCTCACTCCACATCGACCCAAACACGATCTTGTAGATCGCGATCGGGATGACTGAGTAGCCAATGAGGAGGGCCACGATGGGTGGCGCCTGGAAGAACAAGCCAAACATCATGAAGCCCGCAAGAGAGAACGGCCCGATCAGCATCAGTGCCAGGAACGCTTTGCTGTAGGTCGGGTTGTGGATGTTCTCGATCTTCTTTGCGGTGAAGCCAGCCGTGAACACGCTAATGATGAATAGGATCAGCGTTCCGAGCCAGATGGCTTGAAGGACCGTGCTGGGCTGTGGTGCAGCCTGTGTAAGCAGGGCGAAGAGACCGTTCATGGGATTACCCCTTTCCGTTCAGAGCGTGTCGCGGCAATTGTGGCAAGGAGTTGCCGGTTACGCCGTCCAGATGCTTTTTGTGTCGGTGTTGACCAGCCAAGACTGTTCCCGCGAGCGCCGCAAAGTCGTAGTTCGAATCCAACCAAGCACCGGCAAGGAGTGCTCCGACCACCAGGGCGGAGCCGACGACTAGCTCAACCGCTATGACGCCGATGAAGATGAGAGAGGCCTGTGCTACGGTCGAGGAGTAGACGATTTTGTAGATGACGATTGGGAGACCGACTCCGGCAATGATGAGCGCAAACTCTGGAGGCAGACCCAGCGCTCCCCCGAGAAGAGCTGCCACCACCAGGAAGCCTACGTTTTTGAAGACCGTCGCCCACAGCGCTTCGATGTAGACCTCATCAGTATCGAAGATCTTCTTGGCCATGAAGCCGGTGGCGCCGATGCTCACAGGAAACACGAGGAGAAGCGCGATCGCTAAGAGGAGTGCCTGCACCACCGTGACGGGCGCGGCAGCAGCCTGTTGGAGCATCATTAGGTTCGAGGGGGCCATCGCGTATCCCTCGGCGCATTCAACTTCGGCGCGCGTTGTAATCGCGGGCGTCGGATCAATCGCACTGACTCCGGGGCCGTCAGCCCTCGGAAAGGAAGTGACTCTCCCGGAGTTTTGACGGTCTAATTTTGGTCAGCTCCCTGCGTGAGTTGAATCACATGTGGCGAGGTGGCGACAGGAGGGAAGGACGACGCCGGACAATCTTCAATTGACGCAAAGTGTGACCGGCATTACAAAAACTGCCCGTCCGCAATTGGCGAGTCTTCGTTGGGCCGGGCGGCGGCTGGAAGCGTACTGCTGCTCCGGCGCTTCCACAGGGCAAATGTGGATGCGTCGGGCCCGTGGTGACTGACGTGCCCGTCGTCAGTGAAATCTCTTGGGTGTAAGGGCGCGCAGCCCCGGCGCTACTTCGGGGCTACATCGGGGCCGTGACGGCTACCGAGGACGATTCCGACGAGTCCAACGATGAGTGCCGCGACGCCCAAAAGCGCGGTGCCCGCCGGCACCCAGAAACTCCAGTCGCCGAAGCCACCGATCATCCCCAACACGAACAGTAGCAGGGAAACCGTCAGCAGCACGACACCGGCGGTGAACGTGCGAACCCACTTGAGGCGCCGGGCGTAGCGTGCAAGGGGAAAGTTGCACTGCGGGCAGATTTCTCCGCTCGGTGGACGCCAGATGAATGACCACCGAGCGCCCGAATCCTCCGGCGAACTCTCCGCCGGCTCCGCGGGGGCCATTTTGGGGGTGACGTATTTGCCGCATCCAGGGCACTTGACCTTGGTCAATGCTTCACTGATTCGATTGCTTATTCGATTCATCTTCGCCTCTCGGAGAAGAAGTGGAAAACCTGATCGGGTTTACTTCGACTAACCGAATACGCTCGTCACAGTCCGAAAGGATTCAGCTAGGACGTGGGATTTGCGGTGTA
>JBDHDY010000310.1:0-4835 GCA_039591275.1 Gemmatimonadota bacterium
TGTCGTACCTCGCGCTTGCCACACTCACGCTATAGGTTTCAATCGCCACCGTATGGACAAGAAGGGCGTTTCACGTCTCCTCGAGCAGATTGCTGCGTTTCTCGAACTAAAGGGCGAGAACGCGTTCCGCATACGAGCCTACCAAAATGCTGCTCGAGCCGTCGCGGGTTTCCCGGGCGATTTGCGAGCTGCAGTTGAGAGTGGGGAGCTGGCCGAGGTCAAGGGGATTGGCCCGGCGACCCTCGAGATCGTCAGCGAGTCTCTCCAAACCGGCCGGAGCAAGATCCTCGAGGAGCTTCGCTCCCAGATTCCTTCGGGCTTGGTGGACATGATGAAGATCTCTGGCCTTGGTGTGGCCAAGATTCGTCAGATCCACGAGAGCCTTGGAATCGACTCTCTGTCAGACCTCGAAACGGCCGCGCGGGACGGTCGTCTTGCTAAGTTGCCTCGCTTCGGTCCCAAGACAGCACAAAAGATCCTCAAGGGTGTTCAGTTTCTCCGCGAAGCAGGCGAATTCAAGCTCTTCCACCACGCACGGGAAGAGGCTCGAGGTCTTGCACGGGTGCTGGCCGGCGTTCCTGAGGTCGTGCGAGTCGAGGTAGTAGGTAGCGTGAGACGACGCCGCGAGCTCATCAGGGACCTCGACTTCGTCGTGCAGCTGGACGGTTCCGTGGAAGCCTTCACCGACCGACTCGGTGCGGTGGTCGGCGTCAGCGAATTCGTCAGCCGTGACGATGGTGCCGTGACTTTGAAGTTCGCAAGCGGAACTGTGGTGGACGTGTACACGAGCGACGCGATGGGCGTCGGCCCGCAACTCGTCCGTGCCACGGGGAGCCGAGAGCACGTCGACGCGTTGACGGCGCGCGCGAAAACGCTCGGCCTCAAGTGGACGGAAACAGGGATCGAGCGTGACGGCACACCGCTGCCCTGCGTAAGTGAAGAGGAACTCTATCGCATACTGGGACTCGCCTACATACCGCCCGAGCTCCGGGAAGGGCGCGGCGAGATCGAGGCCGCCGCCCGCGGGACACTTCCCCATCTCATCGAATCGGGGGATATCCGCGGATTTCTCCATTGCCACTCCGATTATTCCGATGGCACTAGTACCGTCCGCGATTGGGCGGTGGCCGCTCGCGATGCAGGCTACGAGTACGTCGGCATCACCGACCACAGCGCTGCCGCCATGTACGCCGGCGGCCTCCGACCAGAGGACGTGCCGGAGCAGCACGCCGAGATCGATCGAGTCAATGCAGCATTGGACGACATCACCGTCTTAAAGGGTGTGGAGGTCGACATTCTCAGAGACGGCCGCCTCGATTACGATCCCAAGGTGCTGGCATCGTTCGATTTCGTCATCGCCGCCATACACAGCAGGTTTGGGCAATCGGCTGAGGAGATGACTGCACGGGTCCTCCGGGCCATGGACGACTGCCACATGGTCATTCTCGGCCATCCGACGGGCAGGTTGTTGTTGTCGAGAGATCCCTATCCCATGGATCTCGAGGCTGTGCTCACCAAGGCTGCCGAGCAAAAGATCGCCTTGGAGATCAATGCCGACCCTCACAGACTAGATCTGGATTGGCGCACCGTGCGAGACGCGGTGGCAGGGGGAGTGCTGATTTCCATCGGCGCGGATGCTCACCACACGGGAGGAGTGGGGAACATCGATCTCGGCGTCGGTATAGCCAGAAAGGGATGGCTGACGGCAGAGCAGGTCCTGAACACCAGGCCGCTGGATGGATTTCTCGAGTTCGTCGCTGAGCGGAGACGAAGGGGTTGACGGTGACGAAGGACAACGCGAGTCGCGTGCGGGGTATCATACGCATTCTCAAGAAGCGCTTCCCGGATGCCGGTTGTTCGTTGAACCACCGCTCGCCTCTGCAACTCCTGGTCTCCACAATTCTGAGTGCACAATGTACGGATGCTCGCGTGAACATCGTCACAAAGGAACTGTTCAAGCAATACCGTACGGCAGAGGACTATGCAAACGCCGACCCAGATGTTTTCTCGGAGGTCATCAAATCGACGGGATTTTTTCGCAACAAGACCAAATCAATCCTGGGGATGGGCAACGCACTCGTCGAGCAACACCGCGGGAGAGTGCCGCGTACAATGGAGGAGCTCGTTGCGCTTCCTGGGGTCGGGCGCAAGACTGCAAACGTCGTGTTGGGAAACGCATTCGGGATCGATGAGGGGGTCGTCGTCGATACGCACGTCGCGCGGATCAGCAACAGACTCAAACTCACACGTCACTCAGATCCCCTGAAGATCGAGCAGGACCTCATGAAGATCGTGCCCAAGAAAGAGTGGACGCTTTTCCCGCACCTTATGATCCAACACGGCCGAGAGACCTGCCAAGCGCGGAAGCCCAAGTGTGAGATCTGCCCGATTAACACGAGATGCCCGTCTTCCTCTGTATGACCGGCGACGCGCGGCACATGGCACCAACGCCGCATACCAGCAGCGCCTCGCGGGCCGAGCGCATTGCTCACGAGAGACACTCTTGCCAGCGAGCTCTAGGTGAAAATTGACTTTGCGGTGCTGTGCGACTACGCCCTCATCGACCAATTCGGCAAGCTGTCGGTACTGGGCATCTTCGAGCACATCTGGGTTCCAAAATTCCCAGCAGTGCATCCGCGGCTGCACCTAGTCATGCGATTGAAGGGTCACCGCACCGAGCTGGGAGAGCACTCGATCGCAATCCGTTTGCTGGATGAAGCGGAGGAAGAACTCATGAGCAGCGACGGCACGGTGAGCTTTTCAGAACCCCCGGCCGGTGTGCTGGAAATCGAGGCCGGCACCGTCCTGGTGTTCGACGTGCCTTTCTCCAGACCGGGGCGGTACGAGTTCTTGATCACGGTCGACGAGACGATCGAACTGTCGATGCCGCTCACCGTAGGACTAGCTCCTAGTTCACCAACTGCTGAAGCTTCCGGATTGCCGTAGCGAGAGCTTCGAGCCCCGGCGTCTTTTGATCCGCCCTGGTCAATTCGGCAAGCGCTTCCACTGTTTGTCCGCGAGCTTCGTAGATACGAGCGAGATTCATGTGCGGGTAATGAGGTGCGTCGTACCGGGGAGCTTTCATAGCACGCTCGAACCACGGCACCGCTTCATCTTCCCGACCCTGTTCCATGAGATAGACACCGATGTCGTTGTACGGATTCCCAAAAGTCGGATCGACGGCCACGGCGCGCTTGCACTCGGCAATCGCATCGTCAAACCTGCCCGCGAAGCTGTACACCCACCCCAAGAATGTGTGTGCTTCTGCGGTGGGAAACTCCGCTATCGAAGCTTCGTAGAGCCGGATGGCACTTTCCATCTCACCAGCGCGCTGGTACTCGTATGCTCGCTCAAATAGCTTCAGCGCTTGATCTCGGTCACCCGGCATTGCCATACCTCACCTGCGGTGTGTCGTGACTTGGCGTAGATGGAATCCGTGGCTAGTCGCCTCTCTCGTCATCGTCGTCGCCGGCCTTGCGTTTCGCCTCGACGGCCACCCGCTCTTAGATCCCGACGAAGGACGCAACGCGGAAATTGCACGCGAAATGGCGGAGCACAACGACTACGTGCTGCCACGTCTCAACGGGCTCCCATATCTGGACAAGCCAGTGCTGTACTTTGCAGCGCAAGCGGCCGTCATGGAAGTGATAGGCAGCACGGTTCTGGCCGCCCGGCTCCCATCCTTGCTGTTCACCCTGGCTACCATGCTCGTCGTTGCGTGGTTCGGTCGCCGCCTCTTCGGACCAGTGGCCGGCTGGCTCGCCGCGATCGCCACCGGAGCCACCCCACTCACGCTAGCGTTCGCCCGCACGGTGATTTTCGACAGCGCCCTCACATTCTTTATGGTGGTAGCGCTGGCGGGAATCTTCATCGCCGTAGAGCAACTCGAGAGCGCGCCGCCGGAGCACCGAGAAGCGACATGGTGGCCCACACTCGCATGGAGCGCCATCGCCCTTGGCGTGCTGACCAAGGGACCAATCGCACTCGCGCTGCCGCTCATGATAGCAGTGCCGTATGTCGCCTGGCGACGCCAGTGGCGGGCACTCATCGAGCCGGTCGGTATCGCATCTTTTTTCGCGCTGCTCCTCCCCTGGGTCGTTGCCGTGTCTCGCGAGACGCCCGATCTCCTGCAGTACGCCCTCGTTACGGAAACCTTCAAGCGACTCACGACCGATGAGTTGCAGCGCACGGGACCGTTCTGGTATTTCCTGCCCATCGTCGTCGCGGGTGCGCTTCCATGGTCGCTCGTCGTGCTGGCTGGATGGCGAACCCTCTCAAAAAGGGACGTCGATCAGCCATGGGATCGACGCATCGTGTTCCTGTTCCTCTGGGTGGCCGTGCCCTTGGTGTTCTTCTCGCTGTCACAATCGAAACGCCCCCAGTACATGCTGCCCCTGATCCCCGCGTTTGGCCTGTTGACGGCGTACCTCTGGGCCACACGACCCCGGCTCCCCGGTGTACGGGGCGCCGGCATCGCCCTCGTCGCCATCGGTTCGCTCATTTTGGCGGCGCCCATCATCGTCCCGGCGTTGCTCGACCTCCACCCTTCAGTGGCGCGGGAGATCCCGGCGACGGCTCGATGGCTCGGAGGATTCACCGTCGTTGCCGCAGTGGGATTGTGGATTGGCGCGAAGAAACCGGGCGTCGCCGCGCTAGCCTTGAGCCTTCCGGTTTCGATCATCCCTTTCACGAGCATCAGGCTCATGCATGCGGTAGGGGAAGACCGCTCGGCGGCAGGCATTGCATCGGCTATCGAGGCCGCCTCGACCGAGACAACCGAGGTGGTCGCAATCCAGATCTACCCTCTCTCCCTTCCTTTCTATCTGAGACGCCCA
>JBDHDY010000311.1:0-4419 GCA_039591275.1 Gemmatimonadota bacterium
GCGGGCTTTGGAGGATGTCTCGCTGGCGATCGAGCCGGGCGAGGTCGTAGCCCTGGTCGGTCCAAACGGAGCCGGAAAATCGACCCTCGTCAAGCTGCTGGGGCGACTCTACGATCCAGAGCAAGGCACGATCCTGTTGGACGGCCACGAGTTGGGTGAAATGTCCCTCGAGCACCTGCGCTCCCAGCTGTCGTTCGTCTTCCAGCGGTTCGCTCGTTACGAAGCGACCGCCCGGGACAACATCGCATATGGCGATTGGCGCCGGTTGCGCGACGACCCGACGGCAACCGAGGAGATCGCCGAGCGGACCGGAGCCGCCAAGATGATCGCGCGCCTCCCGGACGGCTACGACACACATCTCGGACGCGCCTTCGGTCAAGTGACACTGTCGGTTGGCCAATGGCAGCTTCTAGCGATGGCGCGTGCCTTCGCGCGCAATGCCCGCGTTCTCGTCTTGGACGAGCCGACATCGAACCTCGACGCCCGAACTGAGTACGAGATCTTCTCGATGTTCCGCAAGTTGGCCCAGGATCGGACCACATTGCTTGTTTCTCATCGGTTCTCAACGGTACGGATCGCCGACCGGATCGTGGTGTTGGAAGGCGGTCGACTGGTGGAAGAAGGCACCCACCACGAACTAGTCGCGGGCGGGGGTGTGTACGCCGGCCTGTATCAGCTCCATGAACAACTGTATGGCACCGTAAATACTTTCCAGGAGGTTGAGCAGCGATGGAGGTCGTAATCCTGGGCGGCCACCCGCGATCCGGAACGACGGTCCTACGCGGTATGTGCAACCAGCACCCTCAGATCGCGATGACACTGGAGTTCGCGAATTTCCGTGGACTCGGACGCCGCTATGGCGGATATCGACGGCTGCTGCAGCGTAGGTGGCGCACGATTCAGCGGAAGAAACCGGAGCAATGGCAAGAGGAAGCCTTCAGTGAGGCCTACCTACGGGAACTGCGGCGCTATCTCGGGCGACGAATCGACGCTGCGGTGGTCGGCCGTATCTTGCAGCGACTGTTTCCAGGCGCGACGGTTGTCGGCGACAAGTATCCCGACTACGTATTCATGCTCGACGACCTTGCGCGAGACGACACGCTGAAGCGTATCATTATCTACCGGGATTGTCGCGACGTGACGAGTTCCGTTTTGGTCAAGGCGCGAACCGACTGGAAGGAATACCGTTTTAGCAAAAAGCTTGACACGCCGGAGAAGATAGCCCGGCGTTGGATCGAAGCGATCGAATTAATGGAATCGCATCGAGATCGTGTGTTTACGATCCGCTATGAAGATTTCGTCCAGAACCCCGGACAGATTGCTCAAGGGCTAGGAGAGTATCTGGGGGTGGAACCTTCGGGTTTCCCGACCCTGCACTTACGAACGGATAGCGTGGGCAAGTACCGGCAGGGGCTGTCACCAGACGAACTGGACACGGTGCTAACTCTGGCGGGACCCGTACTGAAGCGCCTCGGCTATACGTGACGCCCCTAGAGCGACGGCCGATTCAGAACGCGCGGGTTACTTCTCAGCGATGACGATGTCCTGGTACTCAAGGTAGTCCGGTCGGCCACACCAACTACCGTAGCGTATCGGCTCCACGATCCTTAGCTCGACACGTTCGTAGAGTTCTCGGACATACGACTCGTCGTACGCGATGCCCCGCTCGGGGTTTCGCTCACTCTCCGTGCGATATTGGCCATGATCATGGGCGAAACTCAGCCGGACGGATTTCCCTTCTTCGAGGAACTGCGCCGAATCAGAGTTAATCAAGAAATAGGATATGAATGCGTACCCGGAACCCTTCAGAACACGAGCTATTTCATCAAAGTAGTGTTCCATATCGTCCGGCAGCATATGGGTGAACACCGAGTAGAGAACAACGACATTGAACCGATCATCCTGATAGGGAAACTTGAAATCCGCTTGCCTGATCTCGCCATCAGGATTGAACATCCTGGTGTACAGATTCACATGACGAAACACGAAATTGGGGAACGCAGGCGTGATCTTCTCTTCGCACCACTTGATTCGTAGTTCTGACGTATCAAAACCCTCGTAGCTCCCCGGATCGTTCAAGAACGAAGTCAACGGAATCGCCATTCTTCCAGATCCACACCCCACATCGAGCACCCTGTGGTTCGGTCGCAACCCACAAAGAGTGATGAGGTGCTCGACTACATTCGTCCCGAGGTTCCTGAAGCTGTCCGCCTTTCTCATCCATGGCGGCCCCGGCCTGAGATTCTCAGGTGGAACGAGGTCGTAATTGTAGTTGGTTATCTTCATCCTTGTTG
This sequence comes from Gemmatimonadota bacterium, assembly GCA_039591275.1. Classification (GTDB taxonomy): domain Bacteria; phylum Gemmatimonadota; class Gemmatimonadetes; order Gemmatimonadales; family GWC2-71-9; genus JBDHDY01. Next base: position 2,295 of record JBDHDY010000311.1, read on the forward strand.
CGGAATAAAGCCGTTACTTTCCCGGCAGTTGCCTTGTAGTACTAGAGCCTGCCCCTGCGTTTCGTCACGAGTTTATGTCAGCTCGTTTCGGCTTCCGGTTTTCTACCTGAACAAACCCTTCGGTTACGAGACGCTCAATAATTCGGGAAGCGTTCGCTTCTGGCGGTATATCAACCGTCTGCAGAGTTATCTCCGGATTCTCCGGTCGCTCGTAGGGATCATCGATACCCGTCAGATTGGATATATCACCGTCCCGCGCCCTGGCGTACAGTCCCTTCATGTCCCGTTGCTCGCAGACATCGAGCGGGGTGTCAACAAACACTTCGATGAATGTGCCCGCTGGCATCAATGATCGAGCTTCGTTTCTGGCGGCCCTATACGGACTGATGGCGGCGCAGATCACGACTCCACCGTGCCGTACGATCTCCGACGCCACGTAGCCTATTCTGCGCACATTCTCATCGCGGTCACGCTTCGTGAAGCTCAACTTCGCCGACAAATGGGTGCGCACGACATCACCGTCGAGAACGGTGACCTGCCGACCGCTCTCCAGGACCTGAGCCGCCAATGCGTCGGCGATAGTGGACTTGCCAGCGGCACTGAGCCCAGTAAACCAGATGCAGACACCTTGTTGGTGGCGCGGCGGATGCGCCTCCCGAAGTATGTCGAGGATCTCTGGCCGCATGAGCCAGTCGTCGCCGGGCTGAGTTTTGAGATCCGCCTCCAAGGCTTCCCGCGCAGCGGTCCCGGAAAGCCTTCGGAAAGGTGTATTGGCCGGAACCGCCTTTAGCTCCTCGTAGAACCCAGATCGATCCCGTTGTGGTACGTAGACGATCTCATCGAAGCTGACGGGTTCGATTCCGATCTCTGCGCTGTGCTCGGCGACAAGCGCATGGGCGGCAGTGGGCTCGTAGAAGTCACCAACCCCTCCATGGTCGCGCCCGATCACGATGTGGGTTGCCCCATAGTTGCGTCGAATGATGGCGTGCCAGAGGGCTTCCCGCGGGCCAGCAAAACGCATCGCGAGCGGACAGAGAGCGAGAAAGCTGGGACAAGCCCGGTTGACCTCGAGAAATCGCCTGTACGTCCGGACCCGAGTGTAGTGATCGATGTCGTCGGGGCGCGTCATCCCGACCACTGGGTGAAGAAAGAGCGTACCGCTCTCCCGCGTGGCGGCGCGCTCGGCCATTAATTCGTGGGCCCGGTGAAGCGGGTTGCGGGTCTGGAACGCAACGACGTGGTTTGGACGATTCGAGTCGTCTCCTTCGAACACACGTTTCGTTTCACGAGGGGTAAGACGCAGGTCCTGGAAGTCGTAGTGCTTTGGGAGTTTGAGAACGGTTAGCTCGCCAGAGACATTGAGACGGCCCCAACTTTCCAATTCCGCGACCAGCGGATGGCGAACATCCGTTGTGCCAAACACAGCCTGTGCTACCTCAGTTTTGTCCCAGGAGTAGGTTTCTTCGATCCGCATCGTCGCCAGGACCTCATTCCTACTGTCCCTGAGGGCGACGACCTCGCCCTCGACACAGCCTGGCTGATTGGCATGCAGGGGCAGCGTTATCGGGATCGGAAACAGTGAGCCGTTGGCCAGCCGCATCTCTTCCAGCACGCACGCATGATCCTCGGCACTCATGAAGCGATCGAGTGGCGCGAAGGCCCCTGAGGCCAGCATCTCGTAGTCGCACAGTTGTCTCGATGTCAGCCGGACCGATGGCAGCTCGGCGGCTTCTCTCAGCTTGTCCGAAAGCGCTGTCAACTCCAAGAGTTCGGGCATGTTTTCCGATCTATGTTGAGGTTTGCCGCATGGCCCAAAAAGTTGGCGCCCCGGGGAGGACTCGAACCCCCGACCCACGGCTTAGAAGGCCGTTGCTCTATCCAGCTGAGCTACCGGGGCAGCGCGGACGCACGCCCCCCATCAAGGACGACGTGCCTAATGTTGTAAGATACGAAAGTCGGGCCCGAGTTTCAGGGCAGGGCAGCTACTATCTCGTCGCGGAGCTGAGCGAGTTCGATCAGTTCGGCGTCCGAGACCTTGCGGGACGCCCTGTTGATGGTGCGCTCGAGGAGCGACCTGGCCTCTTCAAGACGGCCCTCGCGCGGGATCTCACCGCCAGCGATCCGC
>JBDHDY010000312.1:0-5501 GCA_039591275.1 Gemmatimonadota bacterium
CCGCTCCCCATCAGCCTTCACCCTTCTTGCTTCTCCCTCTTTCCCTCTCACCTCTCACCTCCCATGATCCCCCCTGGCCGGTTTTTGCGCCTCTCTGTAGAACAGGGCCGAATCTCGCCCGCAACGACCTAACCCGGGAGCTGAGTGCATGTTGAGCGTGAATGACCGATCCGCACCGACCGCGACTGACCTCGAGAAAGTCAAAGCCCACCAACAGGCCGCATGGGGAGCTGGCGATTTTGCCGTCGTCGCCCGCCACACGGTATTTCCGGCGGAGCTGCTCTGCGAGGCTGTCGACCTCCGGGCCGGCCAGCGAGTGCTTGATGTGGCTACCGGAAGCGGCAACGCCGCCTTGTCCGCTGCTCGGCGGGGGGCGACGGCGGTGGGGACCGATTACGTGCCGGCACTGCTCGAGAGGGGACGACAGCGAGCGGAGGCCGAGCAGGTCGCCGTAGAGTTCCGGGAAGGGGACTGCGAGAACCTGCCGTTTCCGGACGGCTCCTTCGACGTAGTACTGTCAGTGTTCGGCGCGATGTTCGCTCCCAACCATCAGCGCGCGGCTGACGAGCTGGTGCGCGTGTGCCGGCCCGGTGGCAAGATCGCCAATGTCAGCTGGACGCCGGAGGGCTTCTGGGGGCGGGCATTCGGGCTCCGGTCGAAGTACCTCCCGCCGCCATCCGGCGTGAGACCGCCTACCGCCTGGGGTAGCGAAGATCACTTGCGCGGCCTCTTGGGCGATCGGGTCACCGTCCAGCGCGCCGAGCGGCGCCTCGCTGATTTCCGCCACGAATCGGCAGACAAATGGTTGGACTTCTTCCGCAGGTATTTCGGTCCCATGGTCAAAGCCTTCGAGCAACTGGACGGGGACCGACGAGATGAGTTTGCCGCAGAGCTCAAGGGTCTAGCCGACCAGTACAACCGGGCGGACGACGGGACGTTGGTGATTCCGGCGGAGTATCTCGAGGTTGTGGTGACGAAAGGATAGTGCCGCGGAGGAGCGCCGAAGAAGCGAGGCCACGCGGACGGCCGGCGGGTGTATGGACTAGCCCATCATCAGCCGACCCACCGCTATGAAGGTCCCGACCGTTCCCAGCCAGAAAATGAACATCCAGCGGATCACATCAGCTCTAGCGGCCGCCAGTTCAGTGCGAAGCTCGGCCCGTAGTTGGCCGATCGAAGCTCGGCCCGTAGTTGGCCGATCTCCATGCGGAGCTCGGCCCGGAGTTCAGCAATCCGCTGTTCTAACTTGGCGTCAAACCGCGCAAAGTTCAGCTCATTCAGCTCCCGTAGATCCGCACGGTGTTTTACCACGGCTAAAGCCGCGGCTCGGCTGATCTGTCGCTGAAAGCGACATCGAGTAGATGTATTGGCATTAAGGTCATTGAGGTCACACCACCGGCATCAGTCGAGCTCCAGCACTGGTCCGGTGACAACATAAGTATACGCTCGGCTGGGCCGAGTATCCAAATCATGCGGTCCGGATCGTTCGAACGCAGGGCCACAGATCGCACAGAAACAAGCAGGTCAACGCGGATCGTGCGGATGGATGTAGCAGCGATCCGTCATTCCGCGGCCTAGCCTAGCCCGCCAGCAACCCGTACCTTAGGCCTCCAGCACCTCTTGAGGCGTCCCATGGCAGACGTCTTCGACCGCCTCAAGAGTCCCTGCCGACCGCGAGAGGTTTCCATGGCCCGGAAGACCGAGACGAGTCGACGTGATTTCCTGCTGTCGAGCCTCGCCGTCTTGCTGTCCCGCCCTTTGCTGTTGCGGGCGCAGGACAAATTGCCCACCAGGGCGATACCGGCAAGCGGTGAAGCGTTGCCGGTGATAGGCCTGGGATCTACAAAGCCCGTCCTCCAAATACCAACCGAGGGCACTGATCCTCTGGCAGCGGTATTGAGGATGCTCGTTTCCTATGGGGGCCGCGTGGTAGATACCGCGCCGCGCCGCGAGGAGATTGATGCCGAGTTCGGGCATCTGTTGAGCGAGCTCGAGCTGCGCAACAGGTTCTTTCTTGCTACCAAGATCGATGCGACCGGTAGAGAAGCCGGAATCGAACAGATGCGGCAGACGCAGCGGCTTTTTGGTAGACGCACCTTGGATCTGGTCCAGATCGCAAGCCTCACCGATCTGGAGACGCAGTGGCCCAACCTCCGCGAATGGAAGGAGAGGGGCGAGGCGCGTTACATTGGCGTCACGGTTTCCAGTTACGACCTTCACGGACGTCTCGAGTCGTTCATGACGAGGGAAACTCCGGATTTCGTGCATCTGAATTACTCCGTTGTGGAGACACTAGCCGAGGAGCGGCTGCTGCCACTAGCGCAGGACCGCGGCATGGCAATCCTGACCAACAGACCATTTATGAATGGCAGCTACTTTCAACGGGTCCGCGGACGAGAGTTGCCTGAATGGGTGGCTGAATTTGATTGCGCGAGCTGGGCACAATTCTCACTGAAATACATTCTCGCCCATCCAACGGTCACCTGTGCCCTTACTGAAACCACAAATCCGCAGCACATGGAGGAAAACATCCAAGCTGCTTTGGGTCGCATGCCTGACGAGGCAACAAAGCGGCGCATGCGGGAGTTGGTGCAAGGTTTCTGAGCGGCGATACCCCTTCCGAGCGAGCGGGATTGACACGCGGCGCTAGGTCTACCATAATCCCCGCGCCATGACTACAACCAACCAGTCTTTCGATCAACTACGTCACCAACCGCGCGTGTTGCTCGGGCCAGGTCCTAGCAACATTCATCCGCGGGTCGTCCAAGCCATGACCAGTCCCATACTGGGGTATCTCGATCCGGATTTTCTGGTGGTCATGGATGACACAATGGCCCTGCTGCGCCATCTCTTCCAGACGCAAAACGAATTGGCCATCACGCTGCCGGGAACCGGGATGGCTGGGATGGAAGCGGCCATCTGCAACGTCGTCGAGCCCGACGATGAAGTGATCGTGGGCATCCACGGCTTCTTCGGCCAGCGGATTGCCGAGATCGTTGAGCGGCACGGCGGCAAGGCGATCCGGGTGGAGGTCGATTTTGGCCAGGTCGTGGAGGTCGATCAGATCGAGTCAGCTCTCGACTCCCACCCCAAAGCGAAGATGGTCTCGGTGGTACACGGCGAGACCTCCTCGGGCGTCGGTCAGCCGCTGGAACAGATCGGTCGCCTGGTTCGCGAGCGTGACAAGCTCTTTCTCGTAGACACGGTGTGCTCGCTAGGTGGAGCCGACATACCGGTCGACAGGTATCTCATCGACGTCTGCTACAGCGGAGGGCAGAAGTGCATCGGCGGGCCGGCGGGCATCTCGTGCATAACCGTGAACGACCGGGCGATGCGGGTGATTGAATCGCGGAGCAGACAGGTCGATACCTGGTACTTGGATCTGTTGCTGATCCGCAAGTACTGGTTCGCGGACCGTGTTTACCACCACACCGCCCCCGGGCCGATGGTGTACGCGCTGCGTGAGGCGCTGCGCATGATCCAGGAAGAGGGGCTGCATGCGAGGTTTGCTCGGCACCAGAAATGCGGTGACCTCCTCAAAGCAGGGCTTACCGGTCTTGGATTGGAGTTGTTCGGCGATCCGGCGAATCGGTTGCCCATGCTCACGTGCGTGATGATTCCGGACGGCGTGGACGATGCAGTAGTGAGGCAGCGTTTGTTGAGAGAATACGGAATCGAGATAGTGGGTGGCTTTGGGCCGCTCAAAGGCAAGGCGTGGCGCATCGGGTTGATGGGGTACAGTTGCAGCGAGCGCAACGTGCACTACCTGATCGCCGCGTTGCGTGAGATTCTCGGAGAGTTCCGCGGCTAAAGCCGCGGCCCTTCGTGACGCGCTCCTGGTGAGCGCTCCTCTGGGCGAGCTCGGCCATCTGTCGCTAAGCGCGACATCAGCCAGCTGTTCGTCTTTGTAACACAGCCAACCGTTCCCAGTAGAGTTGCGGCAACTGTTCGCGTTTGCAGCGCGTTCAACTGTTCGTCTTTACATCACCCTCGACTGTTTACATTCGCATCGCACTAACTGTTCGCATTCGCACCACACCAAGCGTGATGCCTGTTACGGCATTTCGCGGTGAGCGCTGCTATCCTCGAGTCAGCTTCTTCGGCTGCACGCCGCTGCTCAGAGCAAACTCGTTGAAAGACGGGGACGCAGAGCCACGGGGCTACCGCGCATCACGCCAAGCTCGCCGGGCCGCCAGCGCAGATCGTTGTCGGCCCGTCATCGTACGGACCGCATCAACCCTGCCGCCGGATCAGTTCCGACCAACAACATCGGAGGGAACATGTTTCGGTCCACCCCACACACATCCTCGCTACTCGGTCTCGCGGTGGTTGCTCTGGCCGGTTGTGCCAGTGGCGAAACGACGGCGCCCCTCGCGGAAGAGCCCGGGGTAGTCGAACCAATCGAGGAAATCGATGTCCCACCGGCCTTTGGATTCGGCAACGGCGCACCGAGCGGCCCGCATTACAACCTCAACGTCATCGGGGTTCCCAAGAACAAGAGTGCGGACATGACCGGGAACAACGGCCACCGAATTTTTGTCCCTCTCGGGTCTGACGGGGACGCATCGAAAACCAAGATCCTCTTGTGCGAGTCGGGTGTGGGCGGCGAGTGCGCCAACCTCGATCCTCTGACGGGCTATCAGGTGCTCGATGCGAACGGAACCGACGGGGAGGCCAAGTTCGCATTGCCCGATCCCGACCCTGACGCCGACGGCAGGAGCATCTACTCGGTCTATGCTCGGCCACTGGGCACGTCGGGCGGCAAAGCCTACAACCAAACCTGTGGGGAGGTGGAAGAACTGGATGAAGATGGCCTGCCAACAGGTGAGTTCATTACAATCTGCTCCATCGTACAGATGAGGCTCGACCGCACCAAGGGGAAGCAGTCCTTCGTGGATGCCACCGCCTGCCTGCTCTACCTCTACGAAGATCTGCCATACGACGACGTCGACGAGATCGTACGCACACCCATCTTCGGCGATCCATTGGTCAACTCCTGGTGGGAGTGGAGCAACCAAGGACTCAAGCTGGCACAGCTCCGCTTCTATCCCGTGCCGGCCGACGCTCCGACCCCGGATGTGGTCGAGGATTGCACGAGCAAGGGAAAGAAAAACGGATAGACGGTAACGAGATATTCGTTCTCTTCGCTGACACAAAGCGCCCGGCGCGGGGCCGGGCGCTAGTGTCACCGATGCTACTGCTCGGGCACTCAGTTGCCGATGATCGTCACGGCATCACATCCCTCGATTACCACACCATCAGTCGTCATGCCAAGTACGCAGGCCTCGCTGTCTCCCGGCGTGAGCCCAGTCTCCTGAGTGCGGTAATGCGATACAAGATCCATGAGACCATCGTCGTTCACATCCTCGAGATGCCCTCCTGCCTTATGAGCCGGTGACCAGACCAGTCGCGCACACGATCGTCTTCTCTCATAACGGGAACGACAAGCGGTCGGTCCCTTCGAGACGGACGCCAACCGCCGTCCTGAGGAGCCGTGCCCT
>JBDHDY010000313.1:0-4409 GCA_039591275.1 Gemmatimonadota bacterium
CGCTCCAACCCATCCACTCCCACAAACACGCGCCCCAGTTCCACGGGCTCGATGACAGGACTCACGTTGCCGAGTGCCAAGAGGATGCTCGAGAACTGTTCGTCGTAGTGAACCGGGTCGGCTTCCAGCAGGGTGAGAGCAGGGCAAAGTCCGATCGCCCGACTTACTGTCAATCCCGGCCGTACCCCCCCATGCCGCGCCCGGGAGGAAACCTGCCAGAGTCTGCGACTGTCCTCTGGAGCGAGCAGCGCAGTCGGCTTGCCGGTGAGATCGGGACGTCGTCGTTCTTCCGTACGCAGTGCAAAGAGGGGAATCCAAACGCATACTGCGCGGTTGCTGGTTAGCCGCCCCGCCGCCCCACCCCGCCGGGCGGGCCCACCCCGCCTCCCCTCCGCACCCGGCGGGCCCCCTCCCCACCCATCACCACCCGGGCGGGCAGGCGGGCTGACCTCTCCCACCTCCCCTTTGGGGGAAGGGCTGGGCCACTGTCCGCCAGTCCGCCAGTCCGCCAGTCCGCCCGGTGGGGAGGGGGGGCTGGGGACAGTCCGCCCGTCCGCCCGTCCGCCCGTCCGCCTGGTGGGGTGGTGGGGAGGGGCGGTCATTGCCACAACTCCAGTTGGTTGATGTCGACAGCCGGTGCACTGCCGTGCTGGGGAGATCGGTCGAGCGTCGGGTCACTTACCGGAACTCCGTACCTGCTCGCCACCCGACGAAATCTCTTCACGACAGCATCGGTGTAACTCTTGGGTGCGGTACCGGTACCGCGATATGCCCGGCGGTATTTCACAACGAGCTCAGGAAAATGCTCCTCGACGATCGGTAGAAATCCTCGGTGCAACGCCGGGTAGAGCCGCAGAGGAGATGGATGGGCGAACCGCCCACCGGCGTCACGTACGGCCCTGGCAAGTTCGCGAATCTGCGGAACCGTGTCTGTGATGCCGGGGAGAATTGGTGCAACGATGAGGCCGGCATTGATACCGGCAGACGCAAGTTGCCTGAGAGCCTTGAGCCGTGCATGAGGCATGGGTGTGCGAGCCTCGAAGAGCTTGATGAGCCGCACATCCGTCGTGATGAGAGAGATGTATACGCTCAACCGATTGCGCCGCTGTAACTCCACGAGCAGCTCGATGTCTCTGCAAACCAAAGGACTCTTCGTGATGAGCCCGATGCCCAATCCCCACTCCCGTTGCAGACGTTTCAGGATGGCGCGGGTGATCCCGAATTGTCGCTCTGCCGGTTGATAGGGATCGGTGGCTGTTCCGATGACGACCGGGTAAACGTCCCCCCCGCGGTTTCGACGGCGCATCTTCTCGAGGTCATGCTCGAGAGCCGCCAGTACCGTTTTCTTGCGCTTGACGAAGATTTGGCGTTCGAAACTCTCCCACCGTTCTGATTTTTCGAACTGTGCGAGTTCGTCTGCCGTTATCCGCCCGGCATCGTGAGCACGCTGAATCACATAACGGTGGGCGTATCGTGCGTAGCAGTACGTGCATCCGAGCTCGCACCCCACATATGGATTGATTGACCAGAATCCCATCCCGGTGCTTTCGGGCGGGTTCACGATGGATTTGACCGAATGCTCCACGAAGGTGGCGCCGCGGAGTCTAGTGTCGAGGACAGTCAAGCCCCGGGCAGTCGGGGCTTGGAGAAGCTCAGTCTGGCTCATCATGTGCAACAATTCATGTCAGCGTTCAGTCACAGCGCCCCCAACCACACGTCGGACAGAGGAAACACCCCGAAGCTGGGACTACGACACCGGCACATTCCGGGCAACGGTATGCCAGGGATTGGGAAGAGCCGTCGCCTGTCCCCTTTGGAGCTTTGCGGCGGGGAAGCTGCGGGACGAATCTCGTCAGGCGGAGTTTCGGTATTTCTTCGGGCATCGTATCCCGAATATAACCCGAAGTACCGTCGGTGCAAGTCTTTTTAAATCATTATATGGCAATGACTTGCAATTTGTTGAAGTTCTAAGGCGGGTACCGAGGAAATAGAGACAAAAAAGCCTCCTCGAGTGGCTGGAGGCATCCGCATCCCCTTCTGATACGGTGTTTCTCTCCCAGCGTTACTTCCTCGTTACACTCTTCTCGGCTCTTCCCCGTTCCATCTTCGCCGTATTCCTTCTACCTTTTCACCCCGATGCCGGCTCACCGAGCGCTGTCGATCATCGCACCTTCTCTGCCGATCTCGGCAACGCGACCGTCGCGGTTTCTGTTCGCGATCACCCACCGTCGAGCGCGTTAATGACCGCCAGCCCAGCAACAGTACCCCAGCCTGCGCAGTCGTGGACCACGCACCCGCTGGTACGCGCAGCTCTGGTTCTGTTTCTCCTCTACGTCTTTCTGGTCGGGGTCAACGGATTGGGCGGCGGATTCAAATCGCTCGGTCAGGGACTGCTCGATTCGTTCTTCGCAGCCACCGAAAACCCTTTCATGGGCTTGATGGTGGGGATTCTGGCCACCACCCTCGTTCAAAGCTCGTCGGTAACGACGTCTTTGATCGTCGGCCTTGTGGCGGCTCCGGAGAATCCCCTTCCTGTGGCCAACGCCGTGCCCATGATCATGGGAGCCAACATCGGCACCACGGTCACCAACAGCATTGCAGCCCTGGCGCACATGGGCCGCAAAGAGGAGTTCCGGCGCGCTTTCTCGGTAGCCACGTGTCACGATTTCTTCAACTACATGGCGGTGGCCATTCTGCTGCCGCTCGAGTTGATGACTGGCATTCTGCAGAAGACCGCCAGCGGTCTAGCGTCGCTGGTCACCGGCATCGGAGGGGCGGATTACGACAGCCCGATCAAGGGAGCGATCAAGGCGGGCGGGGCGCCGATCACATCGGCGGTCGAAGCGGTCATTAGCTCACCGCGGGTGGCCGCAACCGTTCTGATTATCCTCAACGCCGCTTTGATATTCGCGGCTCTTGTGTGGTTGGTGAAAGTCATGCGGTCGGCCACGCAGACGAGGGTGGAGGTGATCGTCTCCCGGGTGCTCGATCGCAGTGTGCTGCTGGCCATGCTCGTGGGCGTGGTGCTGACAGTGATGGTGCAGTCGAGTTCGATCACTACGTCTCTGCTGGTCCCGCTTGCGGGAGCCGGCGTGCTCACGTTGCAGCGGGCATTTCCCATTACGATCGGTGCGAACATCGGCACTACCGTGACGGCGCTGCTCGCGGCCCTTGCCGCAACCGATGAGAATGCCGTCCATGGTATCACGATCGCGTTGGTGCACCTGCTCTTCAATCTGAGCGGCACGTTGCTGATCTTTCCTATAAAGCGGATCAGGGAGATTCCCCTGTCGGCAGCCAGGTGGCTCGCGGACACGGCGGTCGTGTCCCGCAAGTGGGCGATTGCATACGTTGTTTTGCTGTTTTATGGCCTACCGGCCTTGTTTGCGTTTGTGAATAGCTTTCTCAAGTAGTCTCGGGGGCACTTATGCTTCGTGAATTGCTCAGCATTTTTCGATCGGGCAATCCGCTCAGCGCCATGGGCGAGAATTTTGCCCGCATGCTGAAACTGGCGTACGAGCTGACCGACAAAGCCGGCGAGATCTATTTTGGGAAACCGGCAACGCCGGAGGAGCGGACGTACATCTACAAGCAGGACGTCAGGGTCAACAAGCTCGAGCGGAAGATCCGCAAACAGGTCGTAGCTCATCTTTCCGTCGCGGGAAACACCGGAAGTGTACCCTACTGCCTCTTCCTCATGAGTTTGGTGAAGGATGTCGAGCGGATCGGCGACTATGCCAAGAACCTGGCGGAAGTGGTGGACATCCGAAGCGACCCTCTGCCGGATGACGAGATCGTGGCGGAGCTCAAGGAGATTCGTGTCGGAGTGGAAGGCACGTTCGAGGCGACCGCCGACGTGTTCGCAAAATCAGATCATGAGCGGGCTGTGGAGCTGATTTCTCAGGGGAAAGACATGGCCCACCGCTGCGATTCGTTGATAGGCAAGATCGCCCGAAAGGACTACGACGCGAGCACCACGACCGCCGTCGTGCTGGGGACGCGCTATTACAAGCGCATCGGCGGGCACGTCTTGAACATCCTCTCGAGCGTCGTGATGCCGCTCCACAAGCTCGACTACTACGATGAGACCGCGGTGGTTGCGGACGACGTGAGTGGTTAGTAGCCGTTAGGGCCGCAACGGCTCATCGGCTCCTTTCTGTCCCATCTCCCAGCAGGGCAGCTTCCAACGACACTGAGGGGAGGCCCTGGCTGTTCTTTGGTCAAGGAGGTAACTGGTTCCCTCGTTCGCGTGCTAGGGAGGAATCCAGAGCACCTCCATGTGGTCATTCAAGAGATAAATGAGGAATACTGGGGGTTGTCTGGGCTACTGACGGACGAATGGAAGAAGCAACATACTCAGTCGTCAGCGAACGGAACCTAAGCGGTCGTTGCCGCGGATATCGCCTCTA
>JBDHDY010000314.1:0-4924 GCA_039591275.1 Gemmatimonadota bacterium
TGCGGCGTCGGCTGGTCGGGGATCGGGATGGCCCAGAGCTATCCCAACGCGCAAGTGGACGGGTTCGACCTCGATGCACCGTCGGTCAATCTCGCCAACAGCAACGCGATCGAAGCCGGTGTGGCGGACCGCGTGCAGTTCCAGGTGCGCGATGCCGGCGATCCCGAGCTTGCAGGCCGCTACGACCTCGTTACCGCTTTCGAGTGCATCCACGACATGTCCGATCCGGTGTCTGCCCTCAGAACCATGCGTCGTCTGGCAAAGGATGACGGCACCGTGCTCGTCGTTGACGAGCGGGTGGGAGAGAGCTTCACCCCGCAAGGGAATGATGTCGATGGATTCATGTACGGTTGGAGTGTGCTGCACTGCCTGCCTGTGGGTATGGCCGAACAGCCCTCTGTGGGCACCGGCACCGTCATGCGTCCGGACACGCTCCGGCGTTATTCGCAGGAAGCAGGCTTCGCGGATATCGAGATACTTCCGATCGAGAACTACTTCTTCCGGTTCTATAGATTGGTATGTTGACCCCTCCCCTCTCCCAACCCCGGGTATTGGGGCTTGGGCAGTAGGGCTTGGGCTTTCAATACCCAAGCCCCAAGCCCCAATGCCTAAGCCCGGGCGGGGTTGTGGCGGGCGGGGTTAACAAGCCCCAAGCCCCAACACCTAAGCCCGGGCGGGGTTGTGACGGGCGGGGTTAACAAGCCGCAAGCCCCAATGCCTAAGCCCCGGCGGGGTTGGGAAGTGAGGGGCCCCAAGCCCTAATCCCCAAGCCCCTATTCGTATCGCAACGCCTCAATGGGATTGAGCGCCGCTGCCTTGCGGGCCGGGTAGAAACCGAAGAAAATGCCGACGCCCGCGGAGAACGCGAGGGCCACAATGACCGTGGCCGGAGAGATGACGGTACTCCAACCCATGAGCTCGCCCAGCGTCGCCGCTCCACAAAAACCGATCCCGATTCCAATCAGTCCTCCGAGAACACTCATGACGACACTCTCGACGAGGAACTGAGTCAACACATCTGATCCGCGCGCGCCGATGGCCATGCGAATGCCGATCTCCCGCGTGCGCTCAGTCACCGAGACGAGCATGATGTTCATGATCCCAATTCCCCCCACTAAGAGCGAGATGCTCGCGATTGCCGCCAGCAGAAGCGTCATCACTTCAGTGGTGCCCTGTGCCGCCTCGGTCAGATCTGTCTGGTTGCGAACGGTGAAGTCATCGTCTTCCCAGTCAGCCAGCTTGTGCGCATCACGCATGATCAGACTGATCTCACTTTGTGCGTCCGGGATGTCCTCGGGAGAGAATGTGCTCGCAAGGATCTGCGCGATGAATGTCCTGCCACTGAGCCGCGTCTGAACGGTGGTGTAGGGTGCGAGGATCACGTCGTCTTGGTCCGTCCCGTCGGCGCTTTGTCCTTTCTCGCTGAGGACGCCGATGATTTGAAACGGCACGTCCCGGAGCCTGATCTGCTGGCCGACGGGGTCCTCGCCGGGGAAGAGGTTGTCAGCGATCGTCCTACCGATCACGGCGACCTTGCGCATCGAGCGCAGATCGGTCTGATCGAAGAACTGGCCTGAGGTCACAGACCAGTCCCGGATGATCTGGTAATCGGTCGCGACACCGAACACGGCCGTGCGCCAGTTCCCCTGGCCGCCGATCACCTGGGTCGGCGCCACGATCACCGGCGATACCCCTGAGAGCATGATGCTCTCCCGCGCCAGTGTCTCCGAATCCTCCACAGTGAGCCGATTGAAACTGCCGGCACCCCGGTTCACACCGCCTTCGTTGCTCGAACCGGGCGTGATCACAATCATGTTGGTGCCCAGGTTGTCGATCTGCTGCTGGATCCGGGATTGCGCTCCCCCGCCGATCGCGACCATGACGATGACCGCGCCGACACCGATGATGATGCCGAGCATCGTCAACAGAGTCCGCATCTTGTTCTTAAAGATGCTCTCGGTCGCCACTTTGATCAGATTGGAGCCTTTCATGTCATCCTACCGGTTCGACTTCTTCTAAGTGTTGCAGGTCGAGCCTGGCCGCACGGCGATCGTACGCTGCTTCGTCTCGGATGATGCGGCCATCACGCAGCTCGACAATACGGCTGGTGTACGTAGCAATGTCGGGCTCGTGTGTCACGAGGAGGATCGTGATACCCTGAGTGTTGAGTTCCTGGAACAGGGCCAACACGTCGATGGACGTTCGGCTGTCCAGGTTGCCTGTAGGCTCGTCGGCGAGCAAGATCGATGGTTTGGTCACCAACGCTCGCGCGATCGCTACCCGCTGTTGCTGACCGCCGGACAGTTCGCTCGGCTCGTGCTCCATCCGGTCGCCGAGGCCCACGCGTTCCAGCGCCTCGGCAGCGAGCTTGCGGGTGTCCAATTTCCTCCCGCTGCGATCGTACAGCAACGGCAACTCCACGTTGTCTACAGCACTGGTACGGGCCAAAAGGTTGAACCCCTGGAACACAAACCCAATCTTTTGATTGCGAATGTCGGCCAATTGGTTCTTGCTCAGGCCATCCACCCGCACTCCGTCCAGTTCGTACGTGCCGTCCGTCGGGTAGTCGAGGCATCCGAGGATGTTCATCAGCGTGGACTTTCCGGAGCCGGAGGCACCCATGATAGCTATCATCTCTCCGCGCTCCACGGCAAAGTCGACCCCGCGCAACGCATGCACTTCGGTCTTGCCGGTCGCGTAGACCTTGCTTATACGGTCAACGTCAATCACAATGTCCTGCTTCATCTCAACCGCCTTCGCGCTCAGAACCCCGGCCCGGGAGGCCCGCGCCGCTCCTGCGTTTGGCCCTGAAACGGGTTCACCGATGCGTCTTGCGAGCTCTGTGTGACTCCGGCGATGATCTGCATGCCCGGTTCGAGGTTTGTTCCCTGGACCTCGGTGGATTGGCCATCCGAAATGCCCGTGTGTACCCGTGCGACGGCCAGCTCACCGTTGTCAGCGACGTACCACAGCGCGGCAACATCAGTTGGGGTATCATCCCCGAGACCACGACCACCGCGCCCCAGACCAGCGACTCCACTCCCCGGACCCGCAACCGAATCGCCTGAGGTGTTTGTCCGTTCCCTCTCCCTGCGTTGCCGCAGTTCGGCCATCATCTCCTCGGATGGGCGGAAGCGGAGTGCGGCGTTGGCGACTTTGATGACATCTGTTGCGCTTTCGACGAGGAAGTCCACAGTGGCTGTCATGCCCGGGAGTAGCCTGCCGTCGGCATTGTCAACATCGATGACTACCGTGTAGTTGACGACGTTTTCTTGCGTGGTGGACTGCAACCGGACTTGGCGCACCATCCCCATGAAAGTCTCGTCGGGATAGGCCTGTACCGTGAAGCGTGCCGTCTGCCCCTCCTCGATCAAGCCGATGTCACTCTCGTCCACCGAGGCCAGGATCTGCATGCTCGAGAGATCGTTGGCGATGAGGAAGAGTTGCGGGGCGGAGAAGCTCGCCGCGACCGTCTGCCCAACATCCACGTTGCGCTCGATGACCGTGCCAGAAATTGGAGCATATACGGTCGCATACGAAAGATTTTGCCTTGCCCGGTCCAAGGCGATCTCTGCAGACGTCGTGGCCGCGCGGGCAATATCGAGATCGTACTGCGCTTGGTTGAACTCGACCTCGGCGACAATCTTCTTGTCGTACAACTCGCGCGCCCGTTCGAAGTCACGTTCGGCCTGTCTCAGTTGGGCGTCGTTTCGCTCCACATTCGTCTCGGCGTCTCGCACCGCAATACCCAGCAACGTCGTGTCGAGCAGCGCGATCACCTGCCCCGCCGTCACGCGGTCGTTGAAGTCCACGAAGATCTTGGAGATAATGCCCGACACCTGGGTGCCGACCTGCACGGTCATGACGGCGTCCAACTTGCCGGTGCTGGACACGACCGCTTCCAGGTCGCCGCGTTCGAGCGACACAAAACGATACGAGCTGCCGCGCTCTCCGCCGCTCAGGTTCAGATACCCAACAGTGGCGCTGGCAATCAGCAGCACGGTAACAGTCAGGATGGTCTTTCTCATGGTATTCCGTCCAGCGTTATCTGCCGTAGATGACGGTCTCTGCAGCACGTTGTTAAGCGCCTCGTGTGTGCAGTTGGCGTCTTGCCGAGGTTGGAGCGAGAAGATCGCTTGGGTGAACTCTTTCGTCGGGGGGCTTTTCCGATGGATCGCGGTTAAGTGATTGTGTCACAACGTCTTACAATTTACCACCTCCTTGAAACTTTCTACCTCACATTCACGTAGAACTACTACATAGATAGCACTACTACCCTAGCCAGAGACCTCATATGGGCAGGAAATCACTGGGCAACACTACCGTCAGGGTCCTGCACGCCATCTCGACGGGGGTCCGGTACGGCTTCGACGTCATGGATGCCACGGGACTCCCGAGCGGCACCGTACTACACCGTTACCGACTCCGGCAAACACGCGCTGCTCGAGGCCACGCGCAGGATAAAAGCGCTCGACGAGATGTTGGCGAGCCATGCGCACGAACCCAAGACGTCGGGACGCTAGCCGTTGACAGGCCACGTCCAACACAAAGGCGCCGTGCTCAGGTTCTGCCTGTGGCTCATCCGTGCCGCCGCGCGGATTGCTCCGCAAACGATACGCAGTGAGTGGGGGGCCGAGTGGGAAGCCGAGGTCGTCCACCGTTGGATCAGGGATGGTACAGACGGCCGAAGCGCGCGCACTCAATTGCAGATCCTCACACGAAGCATGGGCGCATTCGTTCATGCACTGTGGCTGCGCCGTTATGAGTGGAGATTGGACATGCTCAAGCAGGACCTTCGCTATGCTCTCCGCGGGTTGATCAGGCAACCGATGTTCACTGCCGTGGTGGTGATCACCATCGGGCTCGGCATCGGTGCCAACTCAGCCATCTTCAGCGTCGTCAAGGGCGTCATTCTCGAGCCGCT
>JBDHDY010000315.1:0-5414 GCA_039591275.1 Gemmatimonadota bacterium
CGATCGATTCGAGCTTCGTGAGATCAGCCACGGCAAAGGTGGCCGGTGCTATCAGTTGGTTGAGTCGCCTGAACCGCGAGTGCTCACGAAGAGCACTCAGGTGGGGCTCGCGCCTAGTCCACACACCTCAAGTGGAGGCGCTGGGTCGTCGGTCTAACCTATGGATTTTGCAGTAAATCGCGAGCCCACGCAATGAGGTACGGGATGGAGTGACGGCTGCGGCAGTCCGCTCGTGGTGTAAAATCAACGGGCATGGAGGGTTGCAGTCTCAATCGGTCACCAAGGGCTCAAATCGTGTCCGGGCGTCCTCTAGCGAATCGAGGCTTCCGATATCGAACCACTCGCCGTCACACCACACTGCCTCGAACGCAATCTGCTTCACCAGCCAGGACATGAAATGACCGGGGGCATCGGTGTTACCGCCGTTCGCGAGATACTCGTGCAAGAGAGGGATGACCTCGGGCGTGAAGAAATAGAGGGCTATCGCCATGATCCCGGTCTGGGGATCGCTCGGCTTCTCGCGGAACTGCATGACCCGCGAGTCTTCGTCCAGGGTAATCTCGTTGTAGGGTGTGGGACCTACACCGTGCTGGATCCCGCGAACCGGTAGTAGCGGTCGGTTTCGCTCCAGGAAAATGCGCTGCAGCGGGCGCAAATCGAAACCCACCAGGTTGTCGCCCGCTACCACCATCCAATCCTCGTCTCCGGGCGGCACTTCCCGTATGGCGAACTCAATGTCGCCCACGGCTCCGAGCTTCTCTCCATCGGATGTCGTTCCGTCGTTGAGGACTCGCAACGGTACCGGGGTCTCGTACGTTCCCTCCCACTCCTCGAACTGTTCGGCAAAACGTGCGTTGCTCACCACCACCACCTCACTCACATCCTGCAGCTGAATGATCCGATCGAGGATGTGCGAGAGGATCGGCGCTCTCGCGACCTCCATGAGCGGCTTGGCACGGGTCGAGGCGACATCCCCAAGGCGCGTAGCATATCCGGCGGCGAGCACGTAGACCTTCACATCATGTCTCTGGTAGAGATCTCGAGCTGCGCTCGGGCAACAATCTGTGGGCGGATCATCTTGAAGCCTGCGTGGCGATAGGTTTCCGCGATCGCGGATATGTCGGATGCTTCGGCTGGCACACCGAGCACGGCACCACCCGAGCCACATTGCTTGGCGGCGGAACCGTGTTCTCGTGCGATGGCCACCATCTGCTTGTCCCGCTCGGCAACAGCAAAGATCCGGGACCGCATCTCGAAGTTGCGATCCACGAGCTTGCGAAATCCTGCTAGGTCATGTCGCTCCAAATGCTCCATGCCCGTATCGACCAAGTCACGAAATTCCTGCATGATTTCGCGCAGGCCAGGGTCACCCCGCTGCCAACGATCCCTGAGATCACCGTGCGCTCGAGCCGAGCAAGCGCCACCCCGCGGATCCCAGGCAACATAAAGCGGTGGGAGGATGACAGGATCCAGCTGCCGATACGACGCGGCACCGCGAGGCTCCCGGAAGTCCATCAGCATCACACCTTCGTAAGCCTGGATGACCCGATCCATGGGTCCGGCTGTAATGCCGAGATCCTCCACCTCGGCAGCGAGCGCTAACTCGGCGAGCACCGCTGGTTCAATGGCGACGTCAAACCATGACATCAGCGCGCGCAGAGTCGCGACCACAATGGCACTGGAGCCGGCAAGTCCTACCTGTCGCGGGATGTTGGTGTCGTAGCGTATCGTGAACCGTAACAGGAGATCGTCATCCGAGAGCCGGGTGAATTCACTCCAGTGTGCGGCAAACCTTCTAACCGCCGCACGGACGAGGCGCATCCCATCTTCACAGCCGATGCTTTCGAACGCCTCGTTCGCTTCTTTGAGGGACTCAAATGTCAAGAGGTCGGAGGCGCTCGGGTGAATCGCGAAGTGATCCGCGGCGCCTATGACTACCCGCGCGCGAAATTCACGTATCGACAGAGCGATCGCCTTGCCGCCGTATACGTCCGAGGGGTTGCCCAGCAAACCAGCCCGGGCGTGTGCGACTCCTGTCGCCTGTGTGCTCATCGTGGATAGCTTGATGCTCAGGACTGCTGCAATCCCGCCAGAACCCCTCGCATGTACGCGAAGGACTGCTTCATACCCGGTAGAGGATCGTCGGCATCGATCTCGTATTCCAAGTTCACATAACCCCGGTAGCTCATCTTCTCGAGCTGTCGGAAGATTGCCGGAATCGGCATCGCCCCTTCCCCGACAATGCACTGACTCTCGCGCACGCTCAGGTCAGCGAGATCCTTCATGTGGATATCCAGCACGCGTGCGCCGGCGAGGTCGATCGCCTCGACGACGTCTATGCCGGTACGAGTGGTATGCCCCACATCTACGCATACGCCCACCCGAGGATCCATATCACGGATCACCGGCAGCACATCCTGTGGTCCGGGAAAGTACGCATCCTCAGGTCCGTGGTTGTGAACTGCCACCTTAATGTCGTACTCCACCACGAAACGCTCGATGCGCGGGAGGGTCTGAGGTGTCGGGGCGATGACCATCAGCGGCATACCGCTCAACTTGGCATACTCGAAGTAGCTGCGGATGTCGTCGTCATCGTCCTGTTGGAGCGTGATCGTGCCGCCTCCGACGATCTCGAGTCCAGCATCTTCAAACGCACTACGCCCTGCGGCAAGTTCATCCGGCGTGCTCTCATACGGCTGGTGAAACGATTTGATATTGACGTAGCGTGCATGGAGCGCCAGGATCGCGGCGATCGCGTCGGTGCGGGAAAGCTGTCGGAGGGAATAGCTGGCAACTCCCAGCCTGACCGACGAGGGTGCCGGAGTCGGTAAGAACGGTGCTCGGGCCCACGCAGCACGATAGGGCATCCCGGCCACGCCGACCGCACCGACGGTGGCGATTTTGAGAAAAGTGCGACGGGAATGATCATCCGAATGCATATTGCCTCACCTCATCCCTGTGATCATCAGTTGAACGACTTCGCCTACACCTTCGGCTCCCATCCTGCTTCGTACTCGCGACTCCACAGGCTTGTGGCCTCCGGATCATCGATGATGTGGCCCGTGCTCGGATCGCACTGCAGTACCTTGGACGTGCGCTGAGCGATGTTACCCAGATGGCATAGCAATTGGCTTTTGTGGCCCTCAGCGATTGGCGCGGTGGGACGCTCTTCACCGCGAATGCTGCCCAAGAAGTTGGCAATGTGCAGGTCCGTGAGTCTGCCAGCCCCGCGGGTGTCGAGGGCTGCCTCGTTGGCACTGTGGAGATCTCGCTTGACCTCGTTGTTGTCGAGGTCGTACACGACGTACCCGCTGCGGTCGATGATGACGGTGCCCTTCTCGCCATGGACCGCAACACCGCGACCACGGCCTTCGATGGGACGGCCATTGCAGCTGCGCCCTTCCCAGGTCAATGTCTTTCCATCCTCGAAGTCGAAGGAAACGATCTGCGTATCCGGCATCTCCCAGTCGTCGTCGAAGTGGTAGCGTCCGCCAGCCGACGTAACGCGAACCGGGTATTCCTCATCCAGCGCCCACCGGGCCATGTCGATCTCGTGCGTGCCGTTGTTGCAGATCTCGCCCGTCCCCCAACGCCAGAACCAATGCCAGTTGTAATGCACCACGTTATCGCGGTACGGGGTGTGCGGTGCCGGCCCCTGCCAGAGTTCGTAATCGAGCCAGGACGGTACGGGAGCTTCCTTGCCGCGGCCAATCGGACCCCTCGTATTGGCATACCAGGTCCTCGCATAGTACGCGCGACCGATGAGCCCGTCGTGGATCTCCCGAACGATCTCGATGGACCGCGGGCCCGAGCGCTGCTGATTGCCCATCTGTATCACCCGATCGTACTTCCGCTGGGCGTCCACCAACAGCTCACCCTCGCGGGCATTGTGGCCGCAGGGCTTCTCCACGTACACGTGCTTCCCAGCCTGCAGCGCCAGGATAGTCGCCGGCGCGTGCCAGTGATCCGGCGCCGCGATCACCAGTGCATCCACCGCCTGATCATCGAGGGCTCGACGGAAATCGGTGACTCCCACGGATTCCCGCACCTGCGCTTTGCCTACGGTAGAGATTGTGTTAGCGACGGCCCGCGAATCCACGTCGCAGACGTACGCCACCTCCGCGCCAGCGGCGGCGGCGAACCCCTCCGCCAGAACGTCACCGCGGCTGTTGACGCCCATAACCGCGACGACAACCGTGTCGCTAGGCGCGCGCCTGCGGTCGAGGGGCGAGAGGCGTGGCAGCATCCCCAGCCCCATCCCGGCAGCCGCGCTCTGCGTGATGAACGTGCGGCGATCGATCGACTCAATCATACCGTGACTCCCTAATGCGGTGGCAGTTCGCGAATCTTGATGTTACGAAACCACACATCGTCGCCGTGATCCTGCAGCACGATGTGCCGTGCATGTCGTACTCCACGACTTTTAGTCCATTGAGCCAGTGTTCTCCGTGATCCCCCCGGAACACGATGCGCGCCTGGTTGTATTCCCCGACCGGGCGCACTCGCCTATCCGCAGTTGGGCCGATCATGTCGTACAGGGCGGCCGCCGTACGATTCGGTCCGTTGGCTGCGTCCGGGTGACGGTCATCGTCCAGAACCTGGTACTCGAATCCCAACGCGGCGTGGGCGGGAGGCGCGGCAGTCGACATATCTTCGGAGACGTTGTACTTGATACCACTGTTGCCCGCGGGACTGACTTTCCATTCCAGCGACAACTCGAAGTCAGCGAAGGCGTCTACGGTCATGATATCGCCGCCCTCGAGAGGCTGTCCATCGGCAGCCGTCGGCACTTCACCGCTGGCCACTTTACGGATGCTGCCGTCTTCGATGATCCAATGCGCAGAAGGGATTGAATCTCTCCCAAGCCCGCGCCATCCCGCAAATGACTCCCCGTCAAAGAGAAGCCTCCACCCCTCGGTACGCTCCGTGTCGGTCAGTGTATTGGCTGGCGTGACTGACTGCTGCACGGCGGAATCGCCGTCGTCCGCGGGTGCGCAGGACAGGAACGGCGATATGAGCAAGCAGGCGAGGCTAAGCTGCCGAAACGTCCAACACCTGGCGATCGCTCGATGAATCATCATCCTCCTCCTCGCGCCCGCTCGAGTGAGGCCTACCCTGAAATGGGTGCGGCCCTGACTGCGGCACCTCTCACTCCGGTAAAACTAGCACCCGGGACGTTTTTTGATTAGGCTAGGCGCCCGACGTCCGAAAAGCGCTCCGCGAGGCGCCCGAGAGAAGGTGGCGGGCCCACAGCGGCTGCTGGGTTCACTGGTCAAGAGGACAAATGAGTCACTCTTCATTTCATCGAGTAGTGCAAATCCCTAAGTCCCGCTACAAGCGCTCCTTTCTGGACCGCACGTTGCGATACCTACTCGTGCTGAGCGTCGTGTTCCACGGGTGCCGGGCACGAGGTG
>JBDHDY010000316.1:0-7172 GCA_039591275.1 Gemmatimonadota bacterium
TGTTCGCGAAGTCTTCGTGAGACGCCCCCCACGCATTGGGTGAAACAAGGAAGGACTCTACCGGGGACACCCACCGCCGTTGGCCTTGCCCTCAGGTGATCCGTCAGCCATGCTCCCCGGCACGACGGGGGGGGGTGGGGGCGGGGGCGGGGGCACGACCACTCCAGAGCCCATAAAGCCCGTATTCGCCTACCATGCAACACGGGGCCTCACCATGTCGTTCGATGAGATTCGTAAGCGCCTGCTCAGCCTCGATGCGGCCTCCCTGTGCGATGCCGACAAGAGCATTCGCGTGTTTGACCCAGCTCTCCGACCCCTCAGGACCGATCTCAAGGGAGGCATCGCGGAAGGGGCTCGCCGGCATCGTGGTGGACGGCGGCGTCAGGGACACCTCCACGATAAGAAGCCTCGACATCCCGGTCTATGCGCGCCACATCCTCCCCCTCGCTGGGACTACGAAGGAGATCTTCGAGACACAAATACGGATCATCTGTGGCGGCGTCCTGGTTCGCCCCGGGGAGATTATCTTCGGGGACGCCGACGGCCTCGTCGTGGCTTCTGAGAGGGAACTCGAGCACATCATCCCCGCTGCGGAGGAAATCCAACAGACGGAAGCTAGAGCGCTCGAGGAGATGGCTTCCGGCAGGAGTCTTTTGGATATGCTCAATTTCGACGAACACCTCGAGAACGTCGAAGCCAACCGAGAGAGTAAGTTGCGGTTCACGCTCTGACCACACTTTCAGGAGACAGCACGATGTCGGATAACGATGCGAGCACGGACTGGCGCTATCTTCCCCCGCGACCGCTGGGTAGCATTGGCCCGGAGGAGTACATTCGGGAGCGGATGTTCGAGTACCGCAAGTGGTACGACAACAGTGCTCAAAAAGCCAAGACCCGCTACCAGGGTATGCGTGGTGTGTCGGTGGTTGGCGCGGCGATCGTGCCGGTGCTCGTGAATCTCGATTTCCAATACCTGCCGGCTGTAACGACGGTCATCAGCTTGCTGGTAGTCGTGCTGGTTTCCTTGGAGAGCGTGTACCACTACGGGGATCAATGGAAGAACTACCGATCGACAGAACAGTTCATTGCCCAGGAATATTTCTTCTTTACGACCGGCGATGGCTCGTACAAGGGTTTGAAGCCGGACCGCGCTTTCCTGCATCTGGTGGAGCGCATCGAGGGAGCCATTTCGACCGAGAACGCCTCCACCCTGAACGTGCTTGCAGTGGCATCCCAGGCTAAGGCTAAACAGGAAGAGAAAGATGACACGGCGGCCGATTGAGCCGTTTCGTTCACAGGGCCGAGCACCGGTTGCCGGGCCGTCGGGGGGCGTGCCAGCCGTCGGCTTGTCCCAACCCATGAGGTAGTTATGGTTACCATTCTTTCACTTTGGCTCGCGATTGTGCTTTCCGCCGTTGTCGTTTGGATGGCGAGCCTCGTTGTCTGGGCCGTTCTCCCATACCACCAGTCAGACTACAAGGGATTGCCGGACGAGGAAGCGGCACGCAAGGCCCTGTCATCGCTTGCTCCCGGACAATACAACATCCCACACCTGGCCTCCCGGGACGACCTCAAAAAGCCGGAAGTGGTCAAGATGTTCGAGGAAGGGCCGGCCGGGTTTGTGACAATTGCGCCCAAGCGTGTTCCCTCCGCGGGCAAGGGCATGGCGTTGTCGTTCGTCTACAATCTCGTGATCAGCTTCTTCGTCGCGTACCTGGCTAGCAGAACGCTCGCAGCCGACGTCTCGTACCTCGGAGTGTTCCGGGTAACCGGAACGGTGGCATGGCTGGCATACGGTTGGGCGGTGATCCCAGACGCCGTGTGGTTTGGCCGGCCCTGGGGCGCCGTTGGGAAACACCTGGGCGACGCGCTCATCTACAGCCTCCTCACAGCCGGCATCTTCGGCTGGCTGTGGCCCGGGTAACGACGGAGCGCTCGCGTCCGGCTCGGTAGACCTACGCTGGGCGTCGTCGACGAACAGGACAAAGACTCGAGACGCCCCTCGGCGTTGGACTTGTCGAGGAGGCCGCGGATGAAGGGAGACGTCGGACAGATGCAGACGTGTGCGGACCTAATGCGACGGCATGGCCCGTGTTCCTGAGGAGGACTGCGAAGCAGTCCGTCTCGAAGGGCACGGTCCACCCCCACGGCCTTCGAGACGCGCTCCTTCGGAGCGCTCCTCAGGCACGCGGCAGCGGCTCCGCATCCGAGCCAGCAACTGTTGCTCTGTAACCATCCCCGGTTGCGGTGCAAATCTCGCGTTCATCTGCGTTCATCTGTGGCTCGCTTATGGCGGCACGATCTTGCATCCGGCCGTATTCTCCCCTACTTGTATCCCATGTCCGCCGAGGAGCGGGCCGTGAACCCACATGGGCCTACGAATAAGAGGGTGGAAACAGGTGGAGGCATGTCTGTGACGATATTGCGCATCAGCATCCTGATCTCGCTGGGAATACTACTCGTCGTGGGGGCCGCGAGCGCCCAGGACCGCTGGTTTCGAGGGAACATACACGTCCATACGATCAACTCTGACGGAGCCTCGCCTCCCGATGAGGTGGTGCGCTGGTATCGGGAGCACGGATATCATTTTGTCGCCATAACCGACCACGACCTGATGACTCCAGTCGAAGGCTTGAACGCCGTCTTCGCAGCTCCGGATCGATTTCTCGTTCTTTCGGGCGTTGAAGTCAGTGATCGTGCCATTGGCAAACCGGTACACGTCAATGGGCTGGGCGTTGCGCACTCCGTGCAACCCCAGGGAGGACAGACTGTCGCCGAAACCATCGACCACAACCTGGACGCGATTGAAGATGCCGGGGGCCTGGCTATCCTGGCCCATCCCAACGGTCTCCTGCCACGAGCGCTGGAAGTGGGCGAGATCGTCGGGAGCCGTGTCACTCACTTCGAGGTGTGTTGCGCCGATTTCAAGGGCGGGAGCGGACATCCCTCCACCGACGAAATCTGGGATGGCGTGTTGACCTCCGGTCGCCGCATGTACGGTGTGGCGGTCGACGACGCCCATCGTTTCGATTCCGAGTCCCGTGATCCCGGCAGTGCGTGGGTCATGGTGCGCGCCCGTGAGCTCACCACCGATGCGTTGCTCGATGCGATCCAGTCAGGTGACTTCTACGCCACTACGGGCGTCATTCTGGAGAGCGTCACTACCATCGGTGGAGAGCTTTGCGCGGCAATGGCCGAGGGGGACCAGTATGGCTTCCGAACGTTCTTTATTGGAGATGATGGCCGCACGTTGAGCGTGGACGAGTCACTGACACCGTGCTACTTGCTCGTGCAAGACGACGTGTACGTCAGAGCCCGCATAGAACGCTCGGACGGCGCCCTGGCGTGGCTCCAGCCGCTGTTCAACATGCGATAATGCCGGCGCAGCATGCTGGCGGCTTCCGCAGCGTACCACCCCTTTTTCTTCCACGTCCCCATGGACATCTTGCATCTGCGCCTCCGGCCGACGAATGGCTTCGCCGGTTTTTGTGTTGAGGCATTCACATAATGGACATCCCAGGAGAGAGCTCGTGAAACGCATAGCTGGACTACTCATCGTCGCTCTGGGTTTCGCAGCAGGACTCGCAGAGGCCCAGGAGAAGCGGCGACTCACTTTTACGGATTTGATGAAGTTCCGCCAGATCGAGCACCTGGCGGTCTCGACAAGTGGTGACTGGATCGCATTCACTGCCGAACCGGATCGGGGGGACCCAGAGGTGATCGTTCGGTCAGCGCGTGACGACACTCGCCACGTCATCATTCGAGGGAGCCATCCCGTCATTGCCGAAGGCGACGGATGGGTGGCCGCCCGTTTGAATCCCACCCTGGAGGAACAGGAAACGCTGGACGAAGAGGAGCGACCACGCCGGGGAATGGCTCTCCTCAATATCTCGAGTAGCGAGGTCGTCGCTTTTGACGACGTGGAGAGTTTCGGCTTTTCCGCGGACGGCCAATGGCTTGCCGTGCATCACTTCGCACCCGTGGACAGCACAGCCAGCTCCGATGATGAAGACAAAGAGGAGCGGACGCCGGGCACCAGGCTACTATTGCGGTTGCTCGCAACAGGAGGCGATATCGCCGTCGATCGTGTCCGAAGCTTCGCCTTCGACGAGGCTGGGCGATACGTGGCCTACGCAGTCGCCGATCCCGAAGGCGGACGTGACGGTCTCTACATCCGTGAGCTCGCATCGGGGACCGCCGAGGAGCAGGTCGTGCACGCGGAACCCTCCTGGGGTTACGATGCTCTCACTTGGAGCGAGGCCCACAACCGCCTGGCTTTCGTAACCGCACCTGAGGACTCGGCTGGGAAGCCGAGTGAGGCCGCGCTGTGGACGTGGGACGGCGCTCGAGGCGCTCCAGTGGTGTCCGCGGACGACGCTCCGGACGGATGGATGATCCCTCTCGAGAACGAGCTTCGTTGGACGCGGGACGGCGACCGTCTCTTCTTCGGATACCGCCCCTCCGAGGACGATGAGGGTGGCGAGAGCAGCGCCACTGCACACCTTTCGATCCCTACGACACCCACGCCATCATCACCGACCGTGAAGTGGACGTGTGGCATTGGATGGACACGCGCATCAAGCCGCAGGAGAAGGTGGAGTGGGAGCGCGACCAAGAGCGGCTCTACACGGCAGTGTATCATCTGAACTCCGGAAAAGCCGTCCAGCTCGCCGATCTCGAGCTCGAGACCGTCGGCGAGCCGGAGAACGAGCGCGTCATCCTCGGCCGGGGGAGGGGCTCGTACCAGCGATCCTACACATGGGACGTCCGCTATTTCGATTCCTGGGTGATCGATCTCGCGACAGGCGGACGCACCCCTGTCCATGAGCGGTTGGTGAGCACCGTCACGCTATCTCCCGAGGGCCGCTACGTCGCCTACTATAAGGAAAGCAATTGGCACCTCTACGATGTCGCGAGCACGAGCACCCGAAATCTCACCGAGGATCTCGGTGTCCCCTTCGCCGACGAGGACTGGGATTATCCGGGGCCGACTCCGGGATACGGCATCGGCGGCTGGGAAGAGAATGACGCTGCCGTGCTCATCTACGACAAGTACGATATCTGGTACGTTCCGACGGCTGGTGGCGAACCGCGCAATCTGACGGGGGGCGAGGGCCGGACCAACGAACGGGTCTTCCGGGTGGTCGACAGCGACCCGGAGAAGTTGGCCTTCGAGCGTGGCGAGGATCTGCTGCTTTCCTCGTACCACGACACACACAAGAATTTCGGATTCTACCGTGCCAGGATGGCACGCTCGGGCGTGGAACGGCTCCTCGAGGAGGACAAGCGCTTCGTGTTTGAAACCAAGGCCGAGAACTCCAATGTGTTGTTTTACACCCGGGAGGATTTTGGCGAGTTCCCAAACCTCTGGCTAACACAAGGCGACTTCCAACACCCTCGAAGGCTCACGGACGTGAACCCTCAGATCGCCGAGTTCGTATGGGGAAATTCAGAGCTGGTCGAGTGGACCTCGGCGGACGGCACTCCCATGCAGGGTGTCGTCATCAAACCTGAGGATTACGAGCCGGGCCGGCGGTATCCCGTGCTGGTCTATTTCTACCGTTTCTTCTCACAGCGGTTGTACGAGTTCAATGAGCCCGTCGTGAACCACCGGCCGAGTTTCCCCATGTACACGAGCAACGGCTATATCGTGTTCCTGCCCGATATCCGTTTCGAGGTGGGGAGGCCTGGGTTCTCGGCCATGAAGAGCCTGGTACCGGGGATCCAGCGCTTGGTGGACCTCGGCCTGGCAGATGCGGAGGCCATCGGCCTACACGGGCACTCCTGGAGCGGCTACCAGACAGCCTTTGTTATCACGCAAACGAACATCTTTGCTGCTGCGGTGGCGGGTGCGCCCGTGTCCAACATGACGAGCGCATACAGCGGCATCCGCTGGGGCAGCGGCCTCGCGCGTCAATTTCAATACGAGAAGACGCAGAGCCGGTTGTCCGGGAGTCTGTGGGAGGCTCGTGACGAATACATCGACAACTCTCCCGTATTCTTTGCTGATCGCGTTCAGACTCCCGTGCTCTTCATGCACGGCGATGTGGATGAAGCTGTACCGTGGTACCAATCAATCGAGTTCTACCTTGCTCTGAGACGGAACAACAAGGAGAGCGTCTTCCTGCAGTACCGAGGCGAGCCCCACCATCTGCGGAAGTACGCCAACAAACTCGACTATTCCATCAAGATGATGGAGTTCTTCGATCACTTTCTAAAGGGTGCACCGGCACCAAAGTGGTGGGCGGGCGGCGCGCCGTACTCGGGTAACTGAGAGCCACGGATTAGCACAGAAACAAGCAGATTGACGCGGATGGGATCATCTGCGCCAATCTGCTTTCTTCTGCGAAATCTGTGGCCTTAACACTCTGCTACACGGCGCCACCAGATACGCATTGGCTCCCGATCGCCCCAGGATGAATCCGACGGCCGCCGCGGTGACGCCCACGACTCCGAAGCCCTGGCTCATAGCTACGAACCCGACTGCGATCCCTACTACCTCTATCACCGTGGCGGCGGTGATGGGCCGAGTGAACTGTCCCTTGACGAGAATGGCACGCTCGAACGACAGCAAGACGGAGAGGATAGGAATGAGAGCCATGATGCGCGTGGGGGCGATAGCAAACGCCGTGAGCTCTGGACTCAATCCCGAAACGGTCCCAAACCACACCTCGGCCAACGGAGTGAATCCGATCAATGCAAGCGCAACCGAGGAAGTGATTCCCAATCCAACAGCGAAGCGACCCAACTCCTTGACGTGTTCGTACTTCTTGCCGATGAGGGTAATGGCCACCTCCTGATAGCTCAAACCCATCGCCCGGAAGATGAAGGACAGCGCGTTCACCACGGGGAACACCGCGAGGGATTCCACCGGCGATGGCGCCCTCCCCATGAACCATGAAAAAGGTCACCATCGGGTAGACAGCAAGCCCCAGAATCGAGGTCAACGCCAGGGGATAGTAGAAATGCGCGATGCGCCTGTAGCCGAGCGGTGCCGCATCGCCTGCGCCCGCGCCGGGGCTTTGAAGAAGCTTGCGTACGGTGCTTCTCACCATCAGGCGACTGGCCAGCGCCTCCGCACACACTCCGGCGGAAAGCGCTGCAGCGCCCACGTATGCTCCCGGCGGCGCGAAGACCACATAAAGGATGATACCAGTCGACGCCATTACTGA
>JBDHDY010000317.1:0-8696 GCA_039591275.1 Gemmatimonadota bacterium
AACTACGAGCCGGACGATTTCCCCGGTCCGGGCACCCAACGCGACACGGATTCCCAGTTCATTGCTGCGCTGACTCACGGCATAACTCATGACGCCGTATATCCCAACCATCGCAAGCAACATCGCCACTGCCGCAAAGACACCTAACATCACTGTATTGAAGCGCGGCTGCGCGACGGACTGCGAGAGGCGGTCTTCGAGGGTCTCCACGTTATAGATGGCGAGATCGGGATCGATGGCAGAAACTACTTGCCGCATCGCTGGAACCACCGCCGTTGGATCCGACGGAGTACGGGCCACAACCACCATGGAACGCCACACTGCCTGAGCGGCGGGAACATAGTACCCGGCCTGCGAGTCTTGCTCGAGGCTCCGCTGCCGGACATTGGCCACCACACCCGCGATCTCGCACGGACACGGCACATCGCTGGAACTGATGTTGAGCGCCTGCCCCAGGGGCTCCTCGTCGGGGAAATGCTGCCGCGCCAAGCTCTCGTTGATGATCACTACCGACGGAGCCCGCGTGTCGTCTCCCGAGGTGAACCCGCGGCCTCGCAACAAAGGGATCCCCATCGTGCGGAAATAGTCCGGCGAGACGGTTCGAAAATCTGCGCTCGGCTGCTGTGACCCCGGGACCACCGGCCGACCAACAACACTGAACGCGAAACGGATCCTGCCACGCATTGGAAGCCCTGTCGCCGCGCCCACGCTCGAGATTCCCGGAACCGTCTGGAGCCGCTCGAGGAGTGTTCGGTAAAACGTCACGATGTGTTCGTCCTCCGGGTAGCGAGTCGCCGGAGGTGATATTTGCATCGCTATGGCGTTGTCCGCATTGAAACCAGGGTCCACTGCCTGCAGCCGACGAAAGCTCTGGATCAGTAGGCCCGACCCAACAACGAGCACCAGAGCAAGCGCGACCTCGCACACCACGAGCAAGCTCTTGGCGCGGTGTCCCGGGACGCTCCCCGATGTCCGGCCGCCGCCCACCTTGAGTGATTCGTAGATATCGGACCGCGAGCTGCTAAAGGCGGGTACCAGACCAAAGACCACTCCGGTGAAGATGGCTGCCAGTACCGCGAACAGGAGCACGGAGCCATCGACGCCGATCTCCTCCATCCGGGGAAGGTTCCCAGGATTGAGCGCCACGAGCACTCGAAGGCCGGCAATAGCCACGACGATTCCCGCCACTCCACCAACCAAGCCGAGTGTTACGCTCTCCGTGAGTAGTTGCCGCACCAAACGCTGGCGGCCCGCCCCCAGCGCGGCGCGCACCGCGAGTTCCTGCTGCCGACTGGACGAGCGCGACAAGAGTAGGTTGGCCACGTTTGCGCAGGCGATAAGCAGAACCATAGTCACGGCGCCAAAGAGCACCGCAAGTGCTCGTCGAACGTTCCCGACGATCTGCTCGTGCAGAGGTACCACCACGGCTCCCCACCCTGCATTGGTGTTTGGATACTCCTGTTCGAGGGCATCGGCCAAGGCATCCATTGCCACATCGGCTTGCTGCAAAGAGAGAGACTCTTTGATCTTGCCGAGCACGCGCAGGTAATGGGCGCCACGAGAGTCCGATACGTCGAAGTCGAAGCTGAGTGGTCGCCACGTTTCGGTCTGTCGGCGAAACGCGAAGTCAGGCGGCATTACTCCAACCACCTCGGTGGCGTTGCCATCCAACAAGATTGTCCGTCCTATGATGCTAGGATCTCCACCAAATCGATTCGCCCAAAGACCGTGACTTAGAATGACAACCCCATCTCGGCCAGGCTCGTTCTCGTCCGATACGAAGCCCCGACCAAGAAACGGGCGGACACCCAGTACGGGGAAAAAGCTCGCCGAGACAAAGGTGACGGTGAGGCGGGTCGGCGCGCCGTCTCCGGTCAGGGTGTGGCTTCCACCCGTATACGCAGCCAGGTCATCGAAGGCGTCACTGCGCTCCCGCCAGTCCACGAAGTTGGCAGGTGACACGGTGAAGCGGTCCCATCCTCTCTCGAGATTGTTCTCCCACACCATGACGATTCGGTCGGGGTCTTCAAACGCCAGCGGTCTGAGAACCACAGCATTCAAGACACTGAAGATGGCCGTGTTAGCGCCAATGCCGACGGCCAGCGTAGTAACAGCAACGATCGTGAAACCTGGTCGGCGCATGAACTGTCGCACAGCGTATCTAACGTCATACATCAGACTGCCAAGCATCTCCATCCCCTCCCGCCACTCCGCAAAGATCGTGACCGCATAATCTCTGAGCGTTGAGCGCCACAGGCGCCACAGACCGCGTGCACCTCCGCGCCTCAAGTCATCCCCACACTGCCTTGTGAACGCGTGGGCCATCTCGCCACCGTACTCACGCCGCATGTCCAGTGGATACGTTGCGAGTAGTAACCGGTAGGCGCGCGTTGAGACCCACACCCAGCTCAACCAGCGGACGGCCATCACACGACCCCCGGCTCGTCGATCACGTTTGCCTTTTGGGCTTGTGCTACCAGATCCGCAAACCGGCGCGCCTCTTCCGCCACGACTCGCCTGCCGAGATCAGTAATTCTGTAATAGCGCCGTCGGTCGTCGTCACCAGCCTGCATTTCGGGATCCTCTACGGCCGTGATCAGACCTGCAGCGCGCATCCGCTTTATGGAGCGGTACAGGGTGCCCGGGCCAAGGCGCTCCCTACCGTTGGTGCGATCGCCGACCTCCTGCATGATCCCGTAGCCGTGGCGGTCTCCCTGCGACAAGGAAAGCAGGATGTGGTATACGGCCGGCGTCATGGGGATGCCGGCAGGACCCGGCGTTGAATGGGTCATGATCTACTCCAAGTATCCACGGTGAGTATATCCACGGTGGATATTATACATCGGAAGGCACTCAGGTTCCAGAGGTGGAGAGGGTGGGGTGTAGGGTGTAGGGTGTAGGGTGTAAGGCTAGAGGGCAGGAGAGGCGGATGGGGCGGATGGGGCGGATGGGGCGGATGGGGCGGATGGGGCGGATGGGGCGGATGGGGCGGATGCCATGCAGTACTCCCCTACCTTGGCCTCGTCAAGGAAGGGGGGCGGACAGTCCGCCAGACCGCCCGGCGGAGTGGTGTGGGGCGGCGGTTACCGCCCCCGCCCCTGCCTCAGCGAGATTGCTCCGTCCCCGGTCCGCGCCTGGACGGTCGGACCACCTCCGTTCATTTCCCCGATGACGCGGTTGCTCGAGACCCGGCCAGTGATCTCAAAGCCCCCGGCGACGCTCAGATCCTCGCCGTCGAAATCGATCTGTGCCGCCAGGTCCGTGGGGGCAATGATGGTGATGTCGCCATCGCCCGTTCGCAGCGTGACATCGCCGGGCTCCCTGAGCCGCAGCTGGATGTCACCATCGGCAGTCGTGGCATTGAGGTTGCCACTCACGGCACTCAGATCGAGGTCGCCGTCCGCTGTCCGAACGACGGCGCTGGCGACGGTGAGCTCACCGGTCTGGACGTCGCCGTCCGCCGTCTGGATCCGCACCTCCTGGCCCCTAACCTGTCCGAGCTGGATGTCGCCGTCCTGCGATTTGAGCTGCACGTTCCCCTGGAGATTCCCTACCACGATGTCCCCGTCGGACGTTGAGATGTCGACGTTGAAGCGGTCCGGCAGGGTGACCACGGTCAGCACGCCCACGCCGCCATTTCGGCGGTATTCATGACCTTCGATGCTGGCGTCCAGGGCTCTGATCTCCAGAACGTTGCCCGAGAGCTCCGTTCGGAACTCCATGTCCTGGAAAACTTCCCTAGCCCAATCCAGGTCCCGCGCCCGCACCAGCACCTCGACCTCTACCCCAGAGCCGGCAGCCGTCTCGACATGTATGTCACCGTCCACAAAGTCGACACGAAGCGTTCCACCGGGATCGATGTCGAACTGGCGATAAGTGACTCGCTCTTGGCGCTGATCCGCCCTAGCACTGGAACGCCGCGGCTGCGCCTGACGGGTCGAGGTGACGACCCGGATCTCCTGCCGGTCGTCGTCTGCGCGATTGGCGATTACGGATCGAACGGGAAACCACAGCCCCAGAAGGACGGTGGCCGTGGCAAGGATCTTCATGGCAGGAGACGAGCCGAACACCCGGAGGGTCTCCTTCATCGGCAGGTCTGCCCAGAGGTCTTTCAGCCAGTTCTTACTCATTATCGAGACTCCGGTCGGGTGTGGCTATTCAGACGTCGTCATGCGGTTAGACCGCCCAGCCCGGCATAAGGTTGGCATGAGGGCCTCTGCCTTCCTGCCTCTTCTGCCCCCTCTACCGCTCCTGCCTCTGTTCCTTACTGCCCCTCCTGCCTCTTCCCTAAAAGCCTAAAATGTCCTAAGCACAGGATACACAGAGACTCCCTCCATAACATCATCCAGCACGTTCCAGTTAACGAAGCCGTCATCCGACCGCGGTTCCAGTAGATAGAAGACGAGGCGGCCGAGGGGCTGGTCCACTGGGATCATCACGGTGCCAGCTGGAAGGACACGGTTCACCTCCTGATACGCACCGAATAGGGTCCGTTCCCGGTGCTGCTGGAACTCCCTGCTGGCGGTGGTACTCGAATCAATTCGGAACTCTTGCACCACCATTCGAGCATCATGTCCAAGGGGAAACGACTGTACACCGTGGGCCGCAAGCTTCTCGAGGAGTTCAGTGAGGTCGGCCGGCACGAAATAGGCGGACGGGACGCGCTCCTCCTCCGTCGCCGTGAATTTCCCGTACTCGTCCATGGCTTCAACTCGCGTGAGGTTGCGGCGCCGCAGAATGATCTCACCTGAGTAGGGGTTTCGCTCTTGATCCACTTCACCCATGAGGATCTCCACGGGCGTTGCGGAACGATCAAACGTGGCCCGCACCGCGAGTTGCGCACCCAGAACCCCGCGGGCATCCGCGTCGCTCACGGTACGCCGAATGCGGGATGCATTAGCGTGGGCGAACTGCACGGCGCCCTCCACGAACCGAAGCGTCGCGATCACACGCTCCTCGAAGGGGGCATAGGAGTAGGCCTCGCTCAGGATCGCGAACCGGTTGCGGAGGCCGACGTAGTTGTTGTTGAACCGAGGTCGGTGGTCGAAGGTGAACCAGCCACGCGCGGGGGCCCAGTCCGGCCGAAACGCGTTGCCATAATAATAGGAATACCAACCCTCACTCCGCTCGAGATATGCGGTTGCGGCCGGAAGCCACTCCGCGCGGAGCAAGTCGGTTATCGCCGCGTCGGTATTCGGATGCAGAGGTGGAGCATAGGTAAGGTGGTAGCCGTGCCGCGTCCCATTGGTGGTGTGCAGATCGATGGCAACATGGGGGTCGTATTCGTTCATCAGGCGGACCAGCGAACGAGCTTCCGGCGCGTCCAGCTTGATGTGGTCGCGGTTGAGATCGAAGCCCTGTGCATTCGGCCGCTGTCCCATGCCGCCGACGGGCCCGTGTTGCCGCGGCCGGTTGGTGAGATGCACGCGCTCGTTTCCGTCGGCGTTATAGATCGGAGCAACCAGGAGCACGAGAGAATCCATCCACTCGGCGTGCTCCCCCCGCGCCACGTCACGTAACAGCATGAGCATGGCTTCCTTCCCACATACCTCACCAGCATGGATGTTGGCCTGAATGAATACGCGCGTCTTGCCGGTGGCCAACACGGCTGCCGGAGTTGCGGCCGCTACATCCCCCACAACGGCAAGAGGCAACACCCGCCCTTCAAAGGAATAGCCGAAGTCCGACAGATGCACGGCAGGTGAGGCGTCAGCGACGTTCCGCAAAAAGACCATCACATCGTCGTACCGACTGGTTTCCCGGTACTCTGTCATCTCCGCACGCGTCTGGAGATTGACAAGGACGCCCCCGCTCTGCGCCAGCGAACCGCCCGGGGCCACTGCTCCGATGGCACAAGTGAAAAGAAAGAGTGGAGACCAGCGTCTTGAATGCATGGGCAAGAACCGTTGATGAGATGATTTGCGTGCAGGCGGCACGAAGAATAACCAACTGCCCGCGGGTCGTGAAAGGACGCCGCCCTTCGAGACACCCTGCTGCGCAGGGTTCCTCAGGACGGCGGGAAGGGGCCGCATCGAAGGGGCCCTAAGGTCCTACCGCCTTACCGGCCTACCGGCCTACCGCCTTACCACCCTACCGCCGGGCGTCCAGAATCTGCTCCGCCCGAAACAGCGGATCAGCAGACTGGAGGAGCTTCCCCTTGAGCCTAGCTGGCAGGTCCGGTTGGTCATCGAGGAATGTCCGAACGATCGCAGCCGCCCTTGCAGAGTTATGGCCGCCGAGCGTTGCGTCGAGCCACGCCTTCGGGAAGAAGATGTCGCCGGTGCGCTGGATTTCTTCGAGCAGGTCGAGGCTGGGACGGATGTACCGCTCAGCCCGTTCAGCGCGCAGCGGGTGATGCAGATACCTGAGCCCCTGCAACACCCATGGCTCGTGCTCGCGGTTCTTGTCAAGCTCTCGAAAAAACCGTCACGGACGATGGCGTCGGGGGACACGGCCGGCAGTACGAACGCCAAACGCGCCTGTCGATCAGGGTTCGTGATACGGTCGAGTTGCTCGCGGAGAATGTCCTCCGTCCCGTCAACGTCACGAACGGCGAGCTCCAGGGCCATGGCCGTGTAATCCCGTTCAGCGAAGGTGAGTCCCGCGATGGTTTCGTCCATCCGCCAAATGCCAGTCAACCGTTGAACGCCATCGCTGGTCAGCACAACATCTCGGTACGCAGAGAAATACGCTGACTTGAGAGTCTTGCGTGGAGTTCGGCTGGCCCGCCGCCACAGCAGCGCCTCGACGGCCGGCGCGAGTTCCTCCCGCTCTCGTGCGGAGAGGTAACGCCAATACGCAGTTCTCAGATAACCCAGGATTCGTTGGACGTTGAGTTCGTCACTTTCGCTCTCGAGCGACCGCTGAGCGAGATGAACCAACGTCAAGGGCGGGACTTCCCCCGAAAGCATGGCATCCCAGAGTGAGAGCCATGCCGTTCCTCGCAGCAAAGCAGGATCGATGTCCGGAAGATGGTTGAGCAAGTACCTGCGGCTGCGCGGGTCCAACTTGAAGCGGCCGTATCCGACCCCCTTACCGTTGGCCAGCACGAAGTCCGGCGTTGGGAGTCCCACGGCTTCGGAGACATCGAGAGACGCACTCCTCAGCTGTACCGGTAGCGCCCGCGCTTCCTGGTTGGCATAGCTCAGGATGAGGTCCATACGCTGGTTCCACACCCGCCGTCGCCCAGCAGGGTCCGACTGGCTGAGTCGCAGCGACGCAATGCGGCCGTCGGCGATCTCGAGCTCGGTCGCCACCGTGGGACGACCAGCCTCCTGCACCCACACCTCACTCCACGAAGCAAGGTCTTCTTCGCTACGTTCATCGAGGATGTCGATGAGCGCGGGCCAGGTCGCATTCGCAAAACTGTACGCTGTCAGGTATTCTTGCAGGCCCTCACGGAACGTCACGTCACCTACGAGCCGTTCCAACTGTTTCATGACAATCGGCGCTTTTTCGTAGATGATCGCTCCGTAGAGGGTTCCTGCTTCATTGAGGTTGTCCAACTGCTGGCGGATAGGATTCGCCCCGTCGGTACGATCGACCTGATAGGCATCGGGGTAGTGCGCCAAGAGAAAGCGGAGATCGTGATCGACCTCCGGGAATGACGGGTTGACGATCTTGGCGGCCATGAAGTTGGCAAACACTTCCTTCGTCCACACGTCGTCAAACCAGTTCATAGTGACGAGGTCACCGAACCACATGTGCGCGGTCTCATGTGCGATCACGCTGGCCCGGCCGAGGAGCTGATTTTGCGTGGCCGTCTCATCGAGCAGCAGGCCGGTCGCCCTGTACAGAATACCGCCGGGATGTTCCATCCCACCGTACTGAAATGAAGGAATCAGCACGAAACCGAACTTCTCAAACGGATATGGGATTGCGGTGTAGTCCTCCAACCATCTCAACGCCGCCGCATGGAGATCGAAGATGGCTTCGCGATTGCGGCCCAGCTTCTCGCGGTCCGTCTCCCTGTGGTACATCGTGAGCGTCCGACCGTCACGCTGTGCCGTTTCAACTTGAAAAACCCCGGCGGCGAACGCAAACAGATATGTGGGGAGAGGCGCCGTTTCGTTGAAGACAAACGACGCGCGATCCTGGTTGATTTCGTGAC
This sequence comes from Gemmatimonadota bacterium, assembly GCA_039591275.1. Lineage (GTDB taxonomy): Bacteria > Gemmatimonadota > Gemmatimonadetes > Gemmatimonadales > GWC2-71-9 > JBDHDY01. Next base: position 8,111 of record JBDHDY010000317.1, read on the forward strand.
TCTGCACGGCGCCGTTGGCGATCGCCCGCCATGTGGCAGGCGTTTCCAGACGCAAGGCGTAGCGACCCTTGAGATTCGGCTGGTCAAAGCAAGGGAAGGCCACGCGAGCCCGATCGGGCACGAAGAGCGTGTAGAGAAAGTCTCGATTGCGGTTGAGTGAGCCATTGCCCGCAAGGAATTCGATCTCCAGAGCGTTCTCCCCTTCCCGCAATACGCCCTGTGGCACGATGATGTGTTCGTTGGTGACTCGGTAGGGCACCACCTCGCCATCCACCATCACAGCGATTACGCTCTCTTCCGACTGAGCAAAATCGAGCACCAGGGGTTCCGTGGCCTCCGCAAGCGTGAAGCTCACGATCTCCCGTCCCCGAATGCGTTGGCTCAGCTCCGCCGGGATGTCGAAGAAGATGCTGTACCTGACGTCGGAGACGGTGCGAGCGCGGTGTTCGGCCACAGCCCATGGAACGCCCGGGGCGATGTCAAACTCTCCGCCATCGCCGCAGGCTACGGCAAGAACACTGGAAAAGGTGGCCAGATGCCAAACACGGCTCTGAAAGCGCATAATTCACTCGCCAAGGAGCGGTTG
>JBDHDY010000318.1:0-5003 GCA_039591275.1 Gemmatimonadota bacterium
CGCCAATATCCGGAAATTCATGCGCACGGTGCGGGGCATGCCTGCTGCGAGTGTAGGCGAAGTGGTAAGGACCTTCCGAGAGTCCAAAGGCCTAGGCATCCGCGAGGGCGATGCACCGCTGTACGGCGAAACGGACAACGTGATCACGCTGACGACGATCCACAGTGCCAAGGGGCTCGAGTGGCGTGTCGTCTTCTGGTGCGATCTCACGAGACGGGGTGGATCATGGGGACAGGAAAAGTTTCTGCTCGGGCGGGACGGTTTTCTTCTGGGTGATCCCGAACGGAAAACCAAGGAACAAACCCGTGAATATCGCGATCTCCACAAACAACTGAGCGACGAGGACGCCGCCGAGACGAAGCGTCTGTGGTACGTGGCGGCAACCCGCGCCATGGATCTCCTCATTCTGCCAGCAGTGCCGCAGGGAAGGCTCCGGTCAAAGGACTCTCCCGCCGCGGCCATCAAGAACTGCCTGCCAAGCCTCGACGAGCCCGGCCTCACGAAGCTCACCTTCGAGGCCGCGGATGGCTCAACACACGAAGCCGCAGTGCACTACGCCAGTGAGGGGCCCCCCGGCGCCGCCGTGCCACTCGAAGCCGCCGAGGAACCAGCTGATCTCAGTGTTCCTGCGCAACATATCGTCGTGCCCGTGAGCCGGCCGCGTCACTCGGCGACGGAGTATCTCGCCCACACACGCTGCCCGAAGAAACATTGGTTCAAGTACGTGAAGGGTGTACGGGAGCCGGACATCCCATCGTCCGCGGCCAGATCGTTCATGATGTACTCGAGCACTTGCAGGAACAGGACGAACTCGATCAACTGCTGGAAGACGCCATCGGCCGGTGGGATGCCAACGCTCCCCCACCGGAAGGGCGCGAAGGCCACCGCTATCGCTCACATCTCAGGGAGGAAGTCGAGTCCGTCGCCAGTCATGCCGAGTACCGAGCGCTAGCAGACCACCCTTCGGCGCAACGTGAACTCAAATTCCTATACATCCACAACGAGCACAACGTCGCCGAAGGGCGGATCGACCTTGCAGCCGCACCGGACGAGGGTGTCGTGTTACTGGATGTGAAGACAAGCCAGGTAGACGCCCAGACCGCCCGGGAGCGTGTCGCAAGCTACGAGTCACAACGAAACGTGTACATCACGGCCAGCGAGGGCATCAGTACACATCCTATTTCGCGATTTGCTTTTCAGTTCACGCGGGCGGGCGTACAGATTTCCGACGAGATCTCGGATGACATTCGCGCAAACGCCCAGATCAACTTCCTCGAGACTGCGGCCGCGATCGGCCGCGGTGAACCGGAACTGACACAGTACCCAAGGGAGTGTGAGTTTTGTGGGTATAAGAGAGTTGGATGGTGTGAGGGAGTAAGAAGGGAGAAGTGAGAAGGGAGAAGGGAGAAGGCCCCTCCCCTCCCGCGGGAAGCCCGCTGGGGAGAGCGGGGCCTTCTCACTTCTTACCTCTTACTTCTCACTCATTGCTTCCGTCGCTCGTCACCTTTTTCTCAGTCGTCGGATACTCAACTCCCAACTGCTCTAGATACGTGTCGTATCTCGTCTCGTCGTAGATCAGCGGCTCAATGAGAGGACGGAAGCGGAGCATCCGCTCTTCGTTGAGAAAGATCGGCGGCTCGACACCCTCGGGAATGAGCGAGGTCCACGTGTAATCTTTTGTGGTGACTTCCCGGAAATAGCGCCAGGCTTCCGCGACTAACCCCGGATCGGTTACAACGTCAATCGCCGTCATGGCGACGACCTGGGCACCGTGGTTGGCACCCTTGTGGGCGATGGGGGTCGCCATGGCAATGCCGCTCGACCAGTGGTGACCCGTCATGCCAGGAATGTTCGATGGGTAGTAGACCCGCACCGTCGGCAGGTTCCACGACACTTCGGCTATGTCGTCGCTAGGACCACCCATCCCCTGCTCTCGCTCGGCCAGTTCCGGGTTCACCTCGGTGACCAGACCCACCTCTTCCCGACCCATCATCCGTTGCGCTGCCTTGGCCATTGCAATATCCGCCTCAGACCACTGCGGCATCCCGACTCGCAGAACGTTCTCATGCATTCGCTCGGCCAAGGGCTTGCTCATGCTCGATGGCCACGCCGAACCGTAGATCCGTTCTTCCACCGTCGTCCCCGTCATCATCGCGGCGGCCTCGGCCATGGTTTGGCCGAGCTGGTGCAACTCTTTGATGTGGGGATAGTCGAGCTCGCGGAAGTAGTACCACACCTGCGCGACAGACGGCACGACGTTGGGTTGACTGCCGCCGTTCGACACGACGCTGTGTGAGCGCTGCTGCAGTCGAAGATGCTCGCGGCGGAAGTTCCAACCTACGTCCATGAGCTGCACCGCATCCAACGCGCTCCGCCCGGACCAGGGCGAACCTGCTCCGTGGGCCGACTTCCCGTGGAATGTGAATGTCGTCGACACGAGACCCGAACCACCGACGCCATACCCTGTCGCCAGGCCACGCGACACGTGGCTGGACAGCATCACGTCCATATCCTCGAACAAGCCGGCATTCACCATGTAGGTCCGACTCGCCACCAGTTCCTCGGCGACACCGGGAATAATCTTCAACGTTCCCGGAAGGCCGTGGCGCTCCATCACACGTTTCGTGGCGATGGCCGCTGTCAGATCCAGGCCGGGTGCGCTGTTGTGGCCCTCGCCATGTCCCGGACCACCAGGGATTAGCGGATCCTGGTAGGCCACGCCTGGCCTCTGCGAGGTCTCCGGAAGGCCGTCGATATCACTCATGAATCCCACAACGGGGTCGCCGCTTCCCCAAGTGGCGATGTAGCCAGTGGGCATGCCAGCAACACCCATCTGGATGGTGAAGCCCTCCCTTCGCAGGGTCTCCGTCAGAAAGGCAACCGTCCATTTCTCCTGAAAGCCGAGCTCACTATGACTGAATACCTTGTCGACGATCACCTGGGTGAGCTTGGCAAGTGATGCCGCTTCCTGCCGTACTTCCTCTCGCAACTGGTCGGTCGAAGGGCGTTGGGCCAACGCGGGAAATACTAGTGAAACAGCCAGGATAGGCATCAAGAACACGGATCTCACTCCGGATTTCCGCATGCTGAAACTCCTTGAGGAGAGGAGGGGTGTGCAGTGTACGGCGCGAATATGTTACCCCGGCCACTGCCTCACCACCCCGGGGAGCGGGGAGCAGGGAGCGGGGAGCGGCAAAATCAATCGTGATCGGATCGCAAGAACGGTTGTAACAACGCGAGGTGGACGGGGGTGGGGCGGCAACCCGCTCCCCGCTCCCCGCTCCGGGAGGGTGTGCGGCGATGGGCGGCAACCCGCTCCCTGCTCCCCGCTCCGGGGTGGGCGGTGAGGGGTGGTCAGTTCCTTCTTATTGTCACCCCGCCGTTGGTCGTCACGGCACGGATCGGGGTCCCGCCCCCGTTGAGATCTGTCGTGATCTGCCGGCGGTTGATGCGGCCCTGCACGACGATCGGGAAATCGATCCGCAGCCCGCCGTTCACCGTCCCCGACGTCAGCGTGGCCCTGTAGTCATCGGGGATGTCCATGGTGACCCCGCCGTTCGTGGTCTGGACGTCCAGCCCCGCTCCGTCCCACTCGTCCCCATCCAGTTCCACGTGGATGCCACCATTGGTGGTGCGACCCCTGACGTCCCCACCCACCTGATCCAGCGTGATGCCCCCGTTGGTCGCCCGGAAGTCGATATCTCCGTGAACGCCCATCACCTTTATGCCGCCGTTCACGGTCTCCAGGGAGAGGTTGGATTCGTAGGGAACCATGACCTCGTAGCTCACCGACCACCCTTCCCGCCGCCCCATGCGCGGCCCCTGCGCTCGGATCTCCCGGCTGTCGGCGAGCACTTCGATCTCCGAGGCGATGTCCATGGCATCGTCGTCCCAGCGGGACCACGCCTGGACCTTGGCCCGGACGAAGATCTCGTTGCGATTCCACCCCTCGACGGTGATCCCACCGTTGGCCCTTCCGTCAACGGAGACGACCTGTCGATTGGCGGCGAGGGTGAACTCCCGCACCTCGCAATGCCTGTCTGCGTCACGGTCTCCCCAGGAGCGGTCGCACCAGGGATCGTCCAAGAGCACCTGCTGAGCGGAGGCCGTCACCGGCGCCAAAGCGACCCCGACCGCCGCCGCCGCGATCAGCGTACCAAGCTTCCGAACCATCGTCCCCTCCAGTTAAGAACCGGTTCCTTAAGGGTTAGACGGTGCGATTGGGCAAAAGGTTTCGAGGGCTCCCCACCCCGCCCTGCCCCGGCGGCCAGCTGCCAGCGGCCGGCTGCCGGAGCGCGGGGAGGTAGGCGGGTAGGCGGGTAGAGAAGGGGGAAGTCCGGCCGCGCCCTTCGAGACGCGCCGCTTTGCGGCGCCTAGTCCTGAGGAGCGCTCTGCAAGAGCGCGTCACGAAGGGCTCCTCAGGGACGCGGACCCCAAGCCCCATGCCCTAAGCCCCGGGGAGTGGCGGCGGCGGGGGGTCCATTCCCGTTATCTCGCTGAGGCTGTCGTTGATGCGGCCCACCTGCCGCTCCGCTTCATCATGCTGCCGCACTGCGTTGTCCAGGTGTTTTCCGACGAGCTCGTTAGCTCGTTGAAACTTCCCGAACTCCTGTTGCAGACCGCCCAGGGCGTCGAGCATCTCGCGGGCCCTGCGCTCCACTTGAAGCCCACGAAGACCATGGAGGATCGCAGCGAGATATGCGTAGAACGTGTTGGGCGATACAGGAATCACTTTGCGCGCCAGCGCATATCCGATGACGCTGTCGTCCTGTTCCGGCGCTTCATTTCTGGCCACAGCTTCGTAGTACACGCGCTCTGCCGGGATGTACATGAGGGCGAAGTCGTACGTGCCCTCGTCTGGACGAATGTACTTGTCCGCTATCTCATCTATGCGTGCTTTGACACTCCGCTGAAACGTCTTGCGTTCCCTCTCCGCCGCATCACCATCGGCAGCCATCATGCGTTGGCACGCTTCCAAGGGAAACTTCGAATCGATGCACACC
>JBDHDY010000319.1:0-10572 GCA_039591275.1 Gemmatimonadota bacterium
GCTGCCTCGTGCGCTTCGTCGACCTTCTTGAGTTCGAACGCATCGAACCAGATGCCACCACACCCACCCTGGCACACGTCAACCGTGATGCCTTCCACAGTTCTTGTTTGCAGGTCGTTCCCGCAGGCCGGACACTTCATTCTCCGCGTCTCCTGTCCTGAATTGGGCGCCTTAGGCGTCTACCACTCCTCCGCGACTGCCTTGATGATATCTGACAGCGCCACCAAATCCGTGAGATCGATCACCTCGACGGGAGAGTGGGAGTAGCGGAGGGGCCAGCCGATGGGGATATCTACGACCCCCCAAGCCTGGAACGCGGACCCGTCATTCCCCCCATTCGTTGTGCCCACCTGGAGCGGTATGGAGCGGCGTGCCGCAAGCTGTCGCAGCGTGTCCAGGACCGCAGGTGGCATGACCGAGGAGTTGTCCACCGCCCGAGCCACAGGCCCATGGCCGAGGGGCGTCACCGCAAACCCCTGGGGATCCAGCGGCGAGTCCGCCGAAACGAACGTGTCGACCGCGTAAACCCTCACTGGTTGGAACGCCAGCTCCCGCGCCGCCACCTGGCTACCCACCAGCCCGATTTCCTCTTCCGTCACCCAGAGGAAGATGACTTCATGGTCGAGGTCGTTTGGGTTAAGTCGTTGTAGTGCAAGGAGTTGAGCGGCGCTTCCTACGCGGTCGTCGAACGAGCGTCCTGTCGCGCGAGTCCCTGCCAATCGCACGAATTGCTTGGGGCTCGTCACCTTGTGCCCTACCCTGATACCTAGGGCTTCCGTGGCAGGCCGGGACATGGTTCCGACATCCACCTGGAACCCATCGGGAGGATTTCGTCTCGGCGGGTCTTGGATCTGCATCCGAGGTGTGAAGACGCCCGGGACGGTGCCAGCCGGCGTATGGACCAGGGCTGGCGTGGCTTCCCACAACCACGGGAGGAATCCCCCACGGTTCCTGATCTCGAGCATTCCATCGGGCCTAATCTCGGTGATCTCGAAGCCGGTTTCGTCCAAATGTGCCACGAATACGACTACTGGATCGCCGCTGCCGACTCGCACCCAGAGGTTGCCGGCCGAATCGACCCTCGGGCGTGCCCAACTAGGCAGGTGGCTGCGGACGACATCCCGCACCCGCTCCTCGTCACCTGAGACGCCGTATGTCTCCACCAGCTCCTCGAGGATATTCGCCGCTTGCTCGATCCGCTCTGTGGCAAATTGACCCTGACCCTGCGCCCTCCGCGGGGAGAGTGCCGTCGCCAGCAGGCATCCGATGGCGGCGAGTAGCAGCGCGTGTCTCATCGATCCACCTCCATCCAACTCTTGATCCGAGCCAGCAGCGCCTCCACATCGGCACTGCTAACGGTCTCCACGGGCCACCCGTCATGGCGAGTCGATAGCTGGACACGTTCGACGGAGCCGTAAGCTTCGGTGAAGAACCGGTCGTCTCCGGGATAGTCGAGAAGTAGCGTTTCCTCGAACGGCCCTCTGGCATTTGTGAGGGTACTCAGACCTCGGTGACCGATCCGGCTTTCCACGACGAACGCCAGAATCACCGTTCCATGCACGCGTGGTCTGTCGAGATAGGCTCTGGCAAGGGCGGCACACGAGCTCCTCTGGCCGGCCTCAGGGCCAGCGAGCAGTCCGTCACCATACCGGTGCGGCTGTTTTTCCAGGGCGACCGGATCGACGATATCGACGCCAAGGGCGCGGACTGCGGTCGCCGATGCGGCCCCAAGATCGAGCATGGCATCATCCACTGCGAACAACCGATCGGGAATCGGGGATCTTCCCCGCCTCAGGTGGGTGGATGGGACACCGACGACGGCTGGCACTGCGCCTGAGCGGCCCCAGATTGTTACGCGGTGGCCCTCGTGCCCCTGGTCGAACTGTGGGGGAGCACCGCGCCCCACGCGGCGTAGTGTCACGTATCCGTCATCCCGGATGTGGCCCACCACGTAACCCCACTCATCCATCGGGCATGCGGCGAGACGCAATGGTCGCCCCGACCCGAGCATTGCCACTACGTTCCCTGCCCGATCCTTCACCGTACCCGGTACCAGTTGGAGCAGACTGTCTGCCATCGCTTGCTCCAAACCACTGACCGCAGTCATGCCCACGAAGCGCTCAGCGAGTTCTGTGGCCGTTTGGCCACTGGCCGGAGCCGCTGCGAGGCACACGACAGCAGTGCTTGCACCACCCCACTTCATGGTTGTTCTCCGCATCGATTCCATTCTACATCCAGTTCCTCCAGTCGGCCGGGAAAGATGTCTTGGCAAGCACTCATCTCGCTAGGCTGGATAATCACGAAGAGTGGCACGAAGCATCTCGAGAGCACGTTGAGATGGTGGGCCCGAGTGCCGGCGTCCCACTCCGTTTAGGCAATCGACTGCCAGAAGCCCGAGCAGTATCATTGGGTGCCAAGCGAAGCCCCGCGCGAGGAAGGGGCTTTCCATTGACCGGCGAGCAAATCCACCATGAGACGTCTTCTTTTCGTTCTTTGCATCATCGGGCTGGGCTGCTCCGGCGAGTCCCGCCAGACCTCGAGCGCGACGGAGAGTGAGTTTTACGGCGGGAAGACTCTCGAGGTCATAGTTCCGTTCGGCCCCGGCGGCGGCACCGACACGTGGACTCGCATGATTGTGCCCTACTTGCAGCGATACCTGGGACAAGGTGCTCGTGTGCAAGTCGTGAATGTTCCGGGAGCTTCGAGTGTTGCCGGCACGAATGACTTTGCCTTGCGGCGCAAGCCCGACGGGCTCACGGCGCTCGTTTCAGCGGGCACCACCTACTTGGTCTATCTCATGGGTGAGCCCATGGTGAGGTACGACTTCAGCGAGTTTTCTCCCATCCTGGCTTCCGCGGTAGGCGGCGTCGTATTCGTCTCGCCGGAGCTGGAGGTTACCAGTGCATCCCAGCTGCGGGAGGTGCCGACGTCTTTGGTGTACGGCGGTATCTCGGCAACGGGTAATGACATCCTTCCGCTGCTCAGCTTCGAGTTACTCGGGCTTCCGGTCAAACCCGTTCTTGGTTACGCGTCCAAGGGGGCATCGCGGGTGGCCTTCGAGCAGGGAGAGACCAACATCGAGTATCAGACGATGCCCGCCTATCTGTCTAACGTCACACCACTCGTTGCCGACGGCGTAGCGGTTCCCCTCTTCAGCTTTGGCATTCTGGATGAAGACGGAGAGGTGGTGCGCGATCCTGCGGTTCCAGATTTGCCCAGCGTGCGAGAGGCATACGTCGACATTTGGGGGGTCGAGCCTTCTGGCGTCCAGTGGCAGGCCTACAAGACGGTGCTCGCCGCCGGGGTTTCCATGGCCAAAGTTCTCTGGCTTCACGGCGACGCTCCGGAGGAGGCGATCTCCGCGTTACGCCGAGCCGTAGGGGAAGTGGTCCAAGATCCCGACTTTCAAGAGGTGGCTCGGCGAGAAGTAGGCGTATACCCCTTTTTGGTGGGTGAGGATGCCGGTCGAGCCGCTGCCACCGCTCAGCAGATTGCTCCCGAGACGCTCGACTGGTTGAAGAGTCTGCTGCGCGACAAGTTCGGCATCGAGCGATTGCAGTAGGCGCGGCGCATGCAACGCCCCTACGACACACCCCTTCACCAATCCGCCAACGTTGAGCGGTTCAGCGGCTTCGCTGACCGTTACGACGAGTATCGCCCTCGACCGCCAGCGGCCATTGCCGACTTGCTCACTCGCATCGCCCAGACAGATCGACTGCGCCTGGTGGTCGACATCGGCAGTGGTACCGGCTTGTCCACCTGGCTTTGGGCCGGGCGAGCTGGCGCCGCAGTGGGGATCGAACCCAGCCCCGACGCGCGTGAGTTTGCCGAGAAGCGCTCGGGTGGTTACGAAACATCAACGAACGTCAGTTTCCAAGACGGCACATCCACGGCCACCGGTCTTCCGGACGAGTGTGCCGACATTGTCAGCTGCTCTCAGGCGTTTCACTGGATGGAGCCCGAGGCGACACTGCTCGAGGTGTCCAGAATCCTGCGACCCTCTGGAGTCTTTGCTGCTTACGATTGGGATTGGCCTCCCTCGATCCATTGGGAGATCGAGGCCGCGTACACCGCGCTGATGGATAAGGTCACAGCTATGGAGATCGAGCGTGGGGTGTACAAGCGAGTGAAGAAGTGGGAGAAGCGAGAACACCTGAGCCGGATCAAGCAAAGCGGCCTGTTTCGATTTGTAAGGGAGGTCGTGGTTCACCACACTGAACAAGGTACGGCGGATCGATTTGTCGGTCTCACATCTACACAGGGAGGTGTCGCCACCTTATTAAAGGAAAAGCTGAGCGAACGTGAAATCGGCTTAGATGTCTTGCGCCACACCGCTCTTCGCACCGTGGGGAATGGTCCCGTTCCCTTCAAGTGATACTAGCGACCGACTCCTGAGCACCGAGTGGTTGCCAAAGCATCCCATCGTACCGAAGCGTTCCTGCTTGCGCCGTTTTGATGCAGCCCTCCGAGACGTGACCTCCATCACACATCTCAATCCCTTGTAACGTAGACACTTACATCGTAGCGTCGCCGAGCCTCCCTGGCATCGAGGTTGCTTTGACAGATGGCAACCGAATCAAGCGATTACTAAACCGCATTGAACACAGCAGGGAGGTTCACGATGATCAGGACGATTGGAAACCTTGGGCTTCTAGGTGTTATCGCCGTGCTAGGCGCGTGCAGCGATAGCGGCACCGGCCCGAATGATCCGGGAGCAGCTGCCGTCTCACTGTCGTTCTCCGCTAACCCCGCCGCCGGCATCCAGCCGCGTGTTTCTGGATGGGGCCCCGGAGCTAGTGTCTTGGTGAACGCACAGCTCGAGCTCACGAAGGTCGAGATTGTATTGCGCGAGATCGAGTTGAAACGAGTCGAAGTGGTTGACTGCGACGTAGAGCCGGAGCCCGAGGGCTGCGAGGAGTTCGAGACCGGCCCGATCCTCGTAGATCTTCCACTCGATGGCAGCACCGCTCAAGAGCTCTCCATCAATGTCGATCCCGGCACGTATGATGAAGTCGAATTCGAGATTCATAAGGTGAGCAGTGACGGTCCTGAAGATGCAGCATTCCGCACGACGTATCCGGATTTCGTGGACACGAGCATTCGCGTGCAGGGAATGTGGGAAGGTCAGGCGTTCACGTATGAGACGGATCTCGACGTGGAGCAGGAGTTCGATCTGATGTCACCGCTCATCGTAGATGAAACCACGGTCAGCACCAATGTGACGATCCGTGTAGACGTTTCTCAGTGGTTCGTGGACGCCTCGGGTGCGGCCGTGAACCCAGCAGATGCCAACAAGGGTGGACAGCACGAGAGCATCGTGAAGGAGAACATCAAGCAGTCAATCGAGGCGTTCGAGGACGAAGATCGGGACGGCGAGGAGAGTTAGGCGGAGCGAAGCGGATCAAAACTACGGCAGATTGGGGTGGGCTATGACTGGTCCGCCCCTTTTCGCCATGGGGGTCAGATACGGTCACCATGTCTGCCGTGCGACGCTACAGCTAATGGTCAGCGCACCAAAAGACCGAGTGCCCCTGACAGGAGGCCCCCTGGCCAACTCAGGTTCATTGCAGAGCCCAAGAGGAACAGCGCTGCCAGTAGTGGTGCCGTAGCCACCACAGCAACCGGCCAACGTACCTGCCCCACACGATTCAGAAAGAGCAACACGAACACTCCACTGGCCACAAAAAAGCCCAAGAGATAGATGCCCACATAGTAGGCCACTATCCATAGCAGGTAGGGCGCTCCGGCAACAAGTTGTTCGCGAAGCGCTGCCCGACCTGTGTCTTCGGTCTCACCCTGCGCAATCGTCTTGCCGGCTCCCCGCCGCATTCTTACGATCATCGATTTGCTAATCTCGATCAACGCAAGCAACAATGCTGCCCACGCCACCGTCTGCGGAAAGATCCGCGCACGCGGCGGGAAGCTCGCCGCCTGCCAACCGGCCCAGGCAAAGACCAGAGCGACTAGCACGAGGAAGACAAACCGCTCGAGTTCCCTGCCTTTCATGAGGTCGCTCCTTTTTTAACCGTCGTTCTCAACCGCGCTCCTGCAAAGGTGAGCGCTACCGTGATGAGCGCGATGAGGATAACGCCGGGGCGGGTGAGCCATGTCCACTCGTAGCGGCCGGCCGAGATCCATAGATAGCGCTCAGCACTCGTCGCAAGCACGAAACCAACGAGCAACGGTGGCCGTGGCCAATCCAAGTGGCGCATGACCCACCCCAAGATCCCGATGGCCAGAAAGGCGATGAGGTCTCCCCAGTGGCGAGTGCTTTGGTAAGCTCCCATCAGCATGACGACGAGAATGAAGGGGGTGAGTCGCGCAGCGGGAATGAGACTCAGCCTAGCAATCAGGCGCGATGGTGCCATGCACGCAATCGCGCCGATAACGTTGGCGATGGCCAGCGTCCACACGATGGCCAGCGTCGTATCCAGATTGGTGGTCAGCATCCGCGGCCCCGGTTGCAGGCCCAGGAGGACGAACCCACCCAACAGCACGGCCGTCGCCCCACTTCCGGGGACACCGAACAACAACGTGGGAATCAACGCACCGCCTTCCTTCGCGTTATTGGAACTCTCCGGGGCGATCACGCCACGGATATCGCCCTTACCGAAGTTCTGGTTATCCCGAGTTGTCTGCATTGCCTGCCCGTAGCTGATCCAATCGACCACGGCTCCGCCCAACCCTGGTATGAATCCGACCGCCACGCCGATCAGCGAGCAGCGGAGCGTGAGCCACCGATGACGAATGACATCCTTGATACCTGTGAGCCATCCGTGACCGAGCGTTGTCGTCTGTGCGATGCTGCGGCGGGCAATCAGGAGGTCGAGCCGCAAACAGGCCCAGAGCGACGACTGCGAGGGGTAGTCCGTCGAAGAGGTAGAGCAAATCAAACGTATAGCGGTAGTGAGGCTCTGCCGGTGCAGCGCCGACACTTCCCAGCAACAAACCCAACGCTCCCGCCAAAACACCGAGGATCGGTTTGTTGCCGGAGAGAACACCCACCATTGAAAGGCCCAAGATTGCAAGCATGAATAACTCGGGTGAGCCAAGGGCGAGTACCAGCGGGCGTGCTACTGGGAGCAAAGCAAAGATTGCGGCAGCGCCGAACACGCCACCGATCATCGACGCAAAGAAAGCTGCACCAAAGGCGCGGCCAGCTTCTCCTTTCTGGGCGAGCGGGTAGCCATCCATAATGGTCGCTTGCGAGCCCGACGAACCCGGCACGCCGAGGAGGACTGAAGGGAACGTGTCGGCAGTGTGAATCACGGCGACCATGCCGATGAGCAATGCCATGGCCGTGTTTGGGTCCATGCCGAATATGAATGGCAGCACGAGAGACATGCCCACCGTACCGCCCAAGCCAGGCATGATTCCGACCAGCAGACCGACGGCGACACCGACGACGAGCATGAGGAGCCGCGTGGGGTCGGTGATGGTCAGCAGGGCGGCGAGGGCGGCGTCAAGCACCCGACCCCCCACGTCCGCCCAAGGGAGTGGGGGGGAGGGGGGAGGGAGGAGGCCTCACCACACCCAGCCTGCCCGCGGCTTCCGGCTTATGTGAGGCGAACGCCGACATTCGTTATCCCGCGCGCGGCCGACAGACTGGTTCGGCGCCTCTGTTCCCCGCTCGCAATTTCTGATTTCCCACTCCCTACTCCCTCCTCCCTCCTCCCTGGTTGGGCGGGGAGGAGGTGCGTGGACTCCCCGCGCTCCCTCTTCCACCCGGATCCGCAACACCGATGTACTCACCAGTCTCCGCGTCGAGGTGAATCGCTGACACATTCCCCACTGAACCGACGTCCTGCACTTCCAGCCCAAATGCTGCAATCTGTGCCCGATCGTCCACAGACCACTCTGCCGCTTCGCGCATTTGCAGATAGACGATGCCCTCGTCGGATGGCTCCACGTGCACGCGCGGGGCGGCCATCGCCTCTTCCAAAGTGAGCCCCTGGTCAACGGAGCGGCTGACGACTTGCACTAGTGCGGAGAGAATGCGGCGTGCGCCCGATCCCCCGAGCACGTAAGTCAGGCGTCCATCTCTGAGCACCATCATGGGAGACTGCCGGGATGATGCCCGGTCTCCCGGCCCGAGCGCGCGGATGCCTGCCGACTTTGCTTCGCCGGAGAGATATCCCATCGTTGCGGCATAGGCAAAGCCGAGTCCTGGTGCGGCTACTTTCGAACCAAGCGTAGGGCCAAGGGATTGTGTGAGAGCTACGGCACCGCCGCCAGCGTCAACCACTGAAAGGTGGGTGGTGTGTCCAGGAGGAAGCACGCCTGCAACAGTGGGTACATCAGACACGGTCATTGCCATGTCGTCGGGTATTCGGATTTGTTGTGCCCTCTCAGCAGCGCGTTCCTTGGAGACGAGCTGCCGAGCATTCGTCGACGAGGGGAAGTGTTCCGCCGGACCCATGTTTGCGAGGTCTGTGAGGCGGTCCAGGAAACCGAGGCGAAGGGCTTGTGCGACAAATACCGCCCAGCGCGGTGTTCCTGCGATGTCACTCAGATCGAAGTGCTCCAGAATCTGAAGCATCTCGATGGTATTGGCACCGGCGGCCGGAAGGTATGTCCCTATGAGATCAAAATCTCGGTACGTGCCCTGGACCACCAATGCTTCCCGTGGCCTGTACTGCTCGAGATCGCGTCGCGTCACAAACCCACCTTTCGCCACCATGTCTCGTGCAATCCTGTCGGCGATCTCACCTCGATAGAATGCGTCCGCCCCGCCCTCGGCGATCGCCCGGAGAGTTTGAGCAAGATCAGTCTGGACCAATAACTCGCCAGCCTCGTACGGAGAGCCGCCTTCTTTCAGGAAGTACTGCCGCGATCCCTCGTACTTCGCCAGCTCTTCGGCGACGGATGCGATGGATCGAGCCATGCCAGCCGAGAGCGAAAAACCGTTTTCAGCAAGTGCAATGACAGGCTCGAGCACTTCCGTGAGAGACATAGTCCCGTGCTCGGCAAGGGCCTTGGTCAGGCCGGCAACCGTTCCCGGAATACCGATCATGCCGTAGCCTGAGCGGGCGTTCGCTGGAGGAACGGTGTCAACCGGGTAGCCGGTGGGGACCTGCGTGGTCGCATCGATGGCAGCCACCTCGCCGTCCGGGCTTCGGATGAGGATCTGCGTGCGACCGCCGATTCCGGAGCTCGTCGGCTCGACGACGGCGAGGGCAAATGCCGTCGCCACCGCAGCGTCCACCGCGTTACCACCTCTCTCCAGCACTCCGACACCGACGTCCGTGGCCAGCGGCGCCTGGCTCACCACGGCACCGAGGCTCGATCGGGTGACCTTATCTGCGTCGGTCGGCTCACCGGCACAAGAGACAAGTGCTAGCGCCGCTATGGGAGCAAGGATCCCTGCCACGCTTGAACGCCTTCGCACACTGGATACAACACGCTGATAGCAGATCATTGTGTTCTCCAACTACTCAATTGATGAATGCCGTTTGACGAGTTGGCGGCTGTATTGGGGGCAGCAACCGCTCCCTGCTCCCTGCTCCCCGCTCCTGTTGTTGGGTGGGGGGGCGGGGCATAAACATCCACGCAATCCGCGTCGGCACGTCTTCGTACCGCACGTCGGTCAGGTTCACCTGAATAGCGACGACGACTTTCTCGTCCGGGTACATGAGCAATCGTGACGTTCCACCGACCGAGCCGCCGCCGTGGCCGGTTGTACGATACCCCCGGTCGTCCCTCCCGATGTTCCACCCGATGCCGTAACCGGTTTCCTCTCCGGAGGCGGTACGCTGAGGTGTGAAGAGAACCTCGAGCGTCTCCTCCTTCAAGAACCCGGGTTCTAAATGTGCAAAGCCGAAGCGCACGAGGTCCTCCGGGGTCGTGAGAAAACCCCCGCCCGGCCACTTGTTGCTGTTGTCGGAAAAGGGGGCGTTCAGGATCGTTCGCGGCTCGGAGTGCCATCCGGATTTACGGGTGTGGTACGAATTTCCGCCTCCCGAGCGTTCGTAGAAGCTTGTCCGGTACGGAATTATGCTGTCCGAGTGATCGCCGACGGTAGACCGCATCCCGATTGGCTGAAACACGTTGTGTTCCAGGAACTCGAGAAACCCCTCACCGGAGGCTTCCTGCATCACCGCACCCAGGAGGTTGTACCCATATGTGGAATACGAGTAGCGAGTGCCAGGCTCGAATAGCAGGGAGTCGTCCCGGAAGATCTCGAGCGCGTCCAGCAGGTTGGTGTAACGCCTGGCGTTGAAGAACTCGTCGCCGTCGGGAGGATAGTGTCGGATACCGGAGAGATGGCCGGCGAGCTGTCGCGCGGTGATGGTTGCGTGCATTGCGGGCCAGTCGGGAACGTATTGCCGCACGGGAGCGTCCAGATCGATCCGCGCCTCTTCGTACAGTACGGCGAGTCCTGCGGCCGTCATGGGTTTTGCGATGCTTCCGCTTCTGAATCTCGTGCAAAGCCCATTCCCTCAGACCAAACGATTCTGCCCTCCACACCCACCGCCACGGACAGGCCGGGAATGGCCTGATCTGACATGAACGCCCCGAGAAGCGTTCGCGCTTCGGCGATCGCGTCTGCGTATTCGTACTGCCCCTGTCCCT